>CAISJA010000233.1 GCA_903885525.1 uncultured Opitutaceae bacterium | reverse complement strand
GGCGCGGGCCTTCAGCAACCGGCCGCGCCTGCTGTTCTGCGACGAACCGACGGGCAACCTCGACGGGGAGACAGCCGACGCGATGGTGGAGCTTATCTTCGGCCTCAACCGTGAGCGCGGGACGACGCTGGTGCTCGTGACCCACGACCTCGACCTCGCCCGCCGCACGCAGCGCATCCTCCGCCTCCGCCACGGCGCCGTGGTGTCCGACGAGAAAACCGGGATTCCGGCCACCGCGTCCGCCGCCGCCATCCCGGACGCCGGGTGCCCGACGGGCCTCGTCCCATGAGTTTTATCCTAAAAATGGCCTGGCGGGATACGCGGGCAAGCCGGCGCCGTTTGCTGCTGCATGCCCTGGCCATCGTCCTGGGTGTGGCGGCGCTGGTCGGCATCACCTCCCTGGGCGACAGTCTTCGCCGGGCGGTCGACGCCCAGTCGAAGGGGCTGCTCGGGGCTGACCTGGCGGTGTTCGGCCGGCACGAATTCACGCCGGCGCTGGAGGCACGGGTGCGGCAGATCGGCGGCGGGGCGGCCCACGGCATCAGCCTGACCACCATGGCTGGCCTGGGGGAAGGCTCCGGCCGTCTCGTGCAAGTGGCTGGGGTGGAGGCGGGGTATCCGTTTTATGGGGAAGTGGAGACCGCACCGGCCGGGGCGGCGGGCCGTCTGGCCGACGACCACTCCGCCCTGATCGAGGAGGCGGCGCTGACGCAGTCCGGCGTGGCGGTGGGCGGGGCGCTCCGCCTCGGTGCGGGCAGTTTCAGCGTCGCCGGGGCGCTACGGAAATATCCCGGGATGTCGCCGATGGCGGCGATGTTTGCGCCGCGCGTCCAGGTGAGCCTGGCCGCGTTGCGGAGCACCGGCCTGCTGCAACGCGGCAGTCTGGCGCAACATGCCCTCTACCTCCGCCTGCCGGCCGGCACGGATGCGGCCGCGCTGGCCAAGACCCTGCAGGAGGAGTTCAAGGGCGAGCGGTGGACTTTCACCACGGCGGAGGAGCGGCGCGAGCAGCTGGGTGACGCGCTGCAGAATGTCTTTTCCTTCATCGGCCTGGTGGGTTTTCTGGCCTTATGCCTCGGCGCGGTTGGGATCGCGAGCGCGCTGCATGTCTATATCCGGCAGCGGTTGCCCACCCTCGCGATCCTGCGCTGCCTGGGTGCCTCCGCCCGGACCAGCTTTGCGATCTACCTGACGCAGGGCCTCGGCTTGGGGCTGGCGGGCAGCGTGGCCGGCGTCGGTCTGGGGCTGGTCCTGCAGGCGGTCCTGCCGCTTTTCCTGCATGCGTACCTGCCTGCGGGGGCGGAGTTTTCCATTTCCTGGCTCGCCCTGGGCAAGGGTCTGGCCGCCGGGGTGGGGATCAGCGGGTTGTTCACGCTGCTGCCCCTGCTGGAAATCCGGCGGGTGGCTCCGCTCCAGGTGTTGCGCTCCGGGCAGGGCGAGGAAGGCGCGGCGGCCGATCCGGCCCGCGGGATCGTTTATGCGGCCATCGTGCTCGGGGTGGCCGGGTTTTCAATCTGGCAGACCGGCCACTGGCGCACCGGTCTGGCCTTCAGCGCGGCGCTGGGGGTTGGGCTCGCCCTGCTGGCCGGCACGGCCCGGGTGGCGGTGGCCCTGGCCCGCCGGGTGAAGCCCGCCTGGCTGCCCTACGCCTGGCGCCAGGGTGTCGCCAACCTCCATCGTCCGCAGAACCGCACCCGGCTGCTGGTGATATCGCTCGGCCTGGGCACCTTCCTGCTCCTCACCCTGGCGTTGACGCGCGCCTCGCTGCTGGCGCGGCTCGACGGGCTGGGGGCGGGCTCGCGGCCGAACCTGGTGTTTTTCGACGTGCAGCCCGACCAGCTCGGCCGGTTGCAGGAGATCGCGGCCCGCGAGCAGGTGCCGCTGCTCCAGACCTCGCCGATCATCACGATGCGGCTGGTGTCGATCCAGGGCCGTACCACCGAGCAGTTGGCCGCGGATCCGCAGAGTCTGCTGCCCGCCTGGGCCTTGCGCCGGGAATACCGCTCGACGTGGCGGCGCACCCTCGATGAGGCCGAGCAGGTGGTGGCGGGCCGTTTCACCGGGGAGGCGGCCCCGGGCGTGGAGCGGATCCCGGTATCCATCGAGGCAGGGCTGGCAAAGGACCTGCGGCTGAAACTGGGGGACGAGCTGGAATTCGATGTGCAAGGGGTGCCGATGAAAGCCGTGATCGGCAGCATCCGGCAGGTGGAGTGGCGGCGCCTGCAGACCAACTTCTTTTTTGTCTTCCCGGCGGGGCCGCTGGAGGGCGCGCCGGCGACTTACGCGGCGGCGGCCCGCGCGGAAACGCCGGAGGCGACCGCCCGGTTGCAACGGGCCGTGGCCCGCGGGCTGCCCGGCGTCTCCGTGATCGACCTCGGCTTCGTGTTGCGGCTCCTGGACGGAATCCTGGCCAAACTTTCCTGGGCGTCATCCTTTCTGGCCAGCTTTACCGTACTGACCGGGGCGGTGGTGCTCGTCGGGGCGATCTTCATGGGCCGGCACCAGCGGGTGCGGGAAGCGGTGCTGTTGCGCACCCTCGGGGCGCAGCGGGGGCAGTTGCGCCGGATGATGCTGGCCGAATACGCCGCCCTGGGTTTGCTCTCCGCGCTGGCCGGCAGCCTGCTGGCCGTGATCGCGCACGCCCTGCTGGCGCATTTCGTCTTCAAGCTGCCGGCGGTGCCGGCTTTCGCGCCGGTGGCGATCACGGTGGTGGCGGTCACCGGACTGACGATGCTGACCGGTTGGGCGGCCAACCGGAGTGTGAGCGCCAGCCCTCCATTGGAAATCCTGCGGCAGGAAACCTGAGCCGGAGGCTGCCGGCGGGTCGCCCTCATGCCGGCGGGTGAGCGGTGGTCGCGGTGGCACCTGTCGGTGACGGGTGGAGCTGCAACCAGCCCATCGGTTGCCGTCGGGCCGGTGAATGGAAAAATTCCCCTTGTCAGGGGAGCCCGGGCCGGAGTCACTGGAGGGGCATGGCTGACGTCCGTTTGCTGACCTTTCACTACACCCTGCGCAACGCCGGCGGTGCCGTGCTCGACACCTCGCGCGGGGGCACGCCTCTCGAATGCGTGGAGGGGGGCGGCCAGATCATCGAGGGCCTGGAGGAGGCGTTGCGGGGCATGCAGGCTGGGGAGGTGCGCCAGGTGGCGGTTCCGCCCGAACGGGGCTATGGCCGGCGGGAGGAGGGGCTGGTGCAAAAGGTGCCGCGCTCGGCGGTGCCGGTGGACGCCCTCCAGGCGGGCGACCAGTTCCGGACCGGTCCTGATGCGGCCGATCCCGTGGTCACCGTCCTCGCCGTCGACGCACAGGAGGTGCTGCTGGATGCCAACCACCCTTTGGCCGGCCAGACCCTTCATTTCGAGGTGGAGCTGGTTTCCGCCCGAAGGCCGAATAACTCCCCGAACGCGGGGGCCGCGTTGGCGGCGGACCGGGCCCCGCCCTGAGCCGGTCACGGCACCACCGTCCATCCTGCCCGCCGCCCGCCCATCCGCAATCCGACTGCGACTTCCAGGCTGCTGCCGTGTCCTTTCGGGCACCTGCCAGATTCAAGGCCACTGCCCACTCACATTCCCATGTCCACACCCACCACCACCCCGCCGGCTACCCTCCCCCCGGTGCCGGCCAAGCCCAAGTCCCGCTCCCGCCTCTATCTCTACCTGGGCGCCGGAATACTCGTGCTCGGCCTCGTGGCCGTGGCAGTGATGAAGAGCCAGCGACAGGAAAAGCCGACGTCCGTCACCGTCGAGAAGGCCGTTCTGAAAACCATCACCCATCTGGTGACGGCGACCGGCAAAGTGCAGCCGGTGCTGGAGGTCAAAATCTCCCCAGAAGTAGCCGGGGAGCTGATCGCCCTGCCGTTCAAGGAGGGGCAGTTGGTGAAAAAGGGCGAGGTGGTGGTGCGCATCAAGCCGGATTACTACCAGGCGCAGGTGGACCAGCAGGAGGCCGCCTTGGTCGGCGCCAAGGCCGTGGCGGTGCTGAACCACGCCCAACTGATCAAGGCCCAGGAGGATTTGAAGCGCAGCGAAGACCTCTACGCCAAGAAACTCATCTCCGAGTCTGATTTCACCGTGGCCCGGACCGCCCAGGATGTGGCGGCGGCCAACTACGACAACGCCCTGGCCCAGATCCGGAGCACGGCGGGTTTTCTCAGCCAGGCGCACGACTTGCTCAGCAAGACTGTCATTTACTCGCCGATCGACGGGGCGCTCAGCGCCCTGGAGAGCGAGGTGGGGGAGCGCGTGGTCGGCACCAATCAGTTTGCCGGCACCGAGATCATGCGCATCGCCGACCTCACCGACATGGAAGTGCGGGTCAAGGTGAACGAAAACGACATCATCAACGTGAAGGTCGGCGATCATGCCGTCGTGGCCGTGGATGCGTTTCCCGGCCGCAAGTTTGACGGCACAGTGCGCGAGATCGGCAGCTCCGCGTTGTCCTCCGCCACCAGCGCGAGCACCAACCAGGCCGCGCAGGCCGCCTCCGCCTCCGATGAGGTCACCAATTTTCTGGTCAAGATCAGCGTCTCCAACCGCGAGGCCAAGCTGCGTCCCGGGATGAGCGCCACGGTGGATGTCGAGACCGAAACCGTGAAGAACGTCGTGGCCGTGCCGGTGCAGAGTGTCACCGTCCGCGCCGCCGGCGGGATGACGGCGGAGGAGATGCAGCAGAAAAAGGCCCAGGAGGTGAAGGAACGCTCCGGCAACGACCTCGAAATCGTCCAGGAGAAGCAGGATGCCAAGCGTGAGATCGAACACCTCGACCGCATCGTGTTCGTCCGCCGGGGCGACCGCATCGAGCAGCGCAAGGTCGAGACCGGCATCGCCGACAACACCCACATCGAGGTGAAGGCCGGGGTGAAGGCCGGGGAAGAGGTCGTTTCCGGCAGCTATGCCGCCATCAGCCGCAAGCTGAAGGACGGGAGCAAGGTCCTCGTCGAGGCCCCGGCCAAGGAAGAGACCAAATAACCAGGTGGCGCGCCGGCCGCCCGCACCGCGCCCCGTTTCCAGCCATGACTTCCCCCCTTCCCGCCGCCGCCCCGCGGATGCACCGTCCTCCCGGCGATCTCGTGATTGAGATCGAGGGGGTGACCAAGTACTACCGCATGGGCCAGGAGACCGTCCATGCCCTGCGCGGGGTGAGCGTGCAGGTGCGCCGCAACGAGTACCTCGCCATCATGGGGCCGTCCGGCTCCGGCAAGTCCACCCTGATGAACATGCTGGGCTGCCTCGACACGCCTACCGCCGGCAAATATTTCTTCAGCGGCAAGAATGTCTCCACCATGACGGACGATGAGCTGGCCGACATCCGGAACCGGGAGATCGGCTTCGTTTTCCAGACGTTCAACCTGCTGCCGCGGTCCAACGCCCTGCACAACGTGGAGCTGCCCCTGATCTACGCCGGGATCGCCTCCCACCTGCGGCGCGAGCAGGCCGCGCAGGCGCTCCGCAACGTCGGGCTGGGCGAGCGCATGGACCACAAGCCCAACGAGCTCTCCGGCGGCCAGCGCCAGCGCGTCGCCATTGCCCGGGCCCTGGTGAACCATCCCTCCATCATCCTGGCCGACGAACCGACCGGCAACCTCGACTCCCGCACGGGCGAGGAGATCATGCAGCTCTTCGAGGAGCTCTACGCCCAGGGCAACACCATCATCGTGGTCACGCACGAGGAGGACATCGCCCGGCACGCCCGCCGCATCGTCCGCCTCCGCGACGGCCTGATCGAGAGTGATGGGGCGCAGACCTAAGGGATTTTCGACTGAGGATTATCGATTTTCGATTTTCAAACCGCTCCCGCACCCATGACCGAAGGCGAACTCAAACAGCGGACAATGGCCTTTGGCCTGAGGGTATTGCGGCTCGTTGACACACTGCCCGAGACGGGCTCGGGTCGGGTGCTGGCGCAGCAGCTGGGGCGGTCCGGCACCTCGGTCGGTGCCAATTCCCGGGCGGCAGGTCGTTCCCGTTCAGCCGCCGAAATGATCTCCAAGCTGTCCGTCGTTGAAGAGGAGGCGGACGAATCCGGGTTTTGGATCGAGCTCATCGGGGCGCCCGGCTTGAGGGCGGCGGACCAGCTGAAGCCGCTCCGGCAGGAAGCCAGCGAGCTCACCGCCATCATGGTCGCTTCACGGAAAACACTTTTGGCGGGAGATCGAAAATCGAGAATCCAAAGTCGAAAATGAAAAGGCTGCTCTACGAGTTCACCGAGTCCTGTCGGATCGCCTTGGCGCAGATCCGGGCGAACAAGATGCGCTCCGTGCTGACGGCGCTGGGCGTCATTATCGGCATCGTGGCGGTCACCCTCATGGGCACCGCCATCCGGGGGATCGACACCGGTTTCCAGAACAGCCTCGCCATGCTGGGCGACGACGTCCTCTACGTGGACAAGTGGCCGTGGGGCCCGGTCGAGGACTGGTGGAACTACAACAACCGCCCCCAAGTGGTGCCCCAGGAGGCGGAGGCGCTCAACCGGGTCATCGCCGCCACGACGAATTCCCTGCTGGAGATCGCCGTGCCCGTGGCCTCCCGGACCTGCACTGTGAAGGTGGGGGACACCAAGCTCAACGGGGTCTACACCCTTGGCACCAACAGCGAATATGTGCGCGTCAACGGTGCCGAGTACCGGGAGGGCCGGCTCTTCAGCGAGACCGAGGCGGAGACCGCCGCGCAGGTCTGCACGCTGGGGTCTGATGTGGCGGACGCCTTGTTTCCCAGCCGTTCGCCGCTCGGCCAGCACGTCAATGTCAACGGCCAGCCCTTCGAGGTGGTGGGCGTCTTTGCCAAGCAGGGCGAATTTCTCGGGCTCTTCAGCTTCGACAACCAGATCGTCGTTCCGCTCGCCTCCTACCAGAAATATTTTAGCGTGCGCCGCGGCGCAGAGCTGCGGGTGAAGGTCCGCGACCGCCAGCGGCTGGAGGAGGCCAAGGAGGAACTGGCCGGGGCGATGCGCCGCGTGCGCGGCCAGCTGCCCGGCGAGCGCGATAATTTCACGGTCAACGACCAGCAGGCCTTCAAGGCCCAGCTTGACCCGATCAAAAACGGCATCGCCCTCGCCGGCCTCTTCATCACCGGGCTGTCGCTCTTCGTCGGGGCCATCGGCATCATGAACATCACCTTCGTCAGCGTGAAGGAGCGCACCAAGGAGATCGGCACCCGCAAGGCGCTGGGCGCCCGCCGGCGCACCATCCTGCTGCAGTTCCTGATTGAGGCGGTTTCCATCTGCCTGATCGGCGGGGTCGTGGGCATGGTCGTCTCTTTCGCGCTCTTCCTCGGCATCAGCGCCAATTTTCCCGGTTTCCCGATCCAGTTTTCCCCCGACCTGGTGGCGGTCAGCATGCTGGTCTCAGTGTGTACCGGCGTCGTCTCGGGCTTTGCGCCCGCCTGGGGGGCGTCGCGTCTCGACCCCGTGGTCGCCCTGCGCTACGAATAACACCCGCCATGAAATTTTCCGAAATTTTCCGCATGGCGCTGGGCTCCCTGGGCGTCAACAAGCTGCGCTCGATCCTGACGATGCTCGGCATCACCATCGGGGTGTTTTCGGTCATCGGCGTCATGACCGCCGTCACCGCGCTGCGCGGCTCGATCGAGACCGGGCTCAGTTTTCTGGGCACGAATATGTTCCAGTTCGCCAAGTATCCCGTGATGGGCGGCCCCGAGGGCGGCCGGCAACGCTACGAGATGCGCCGGGACATCACCCTGCGGCAGGCCGCACGCTACAAGCGGCTGATGGACGGGGTCTCGAACACCATCTGCCTGAAGCATTTCGATTTCGGAGGCGCCCAGGCGGCCTACAACGGCCACAAGACCACCGCGGGGCTCACCTTTGGCGGGAGCGACGAAAATTTCCTGGTCGCCAACCAGTACACCGTCGAGGTGGGGCGCAACCTGACACCCGAGGACGTCGAGCTGGCCCGCCCGGTGGTCCTCATCGGCCAGGGTATCCAGCAAAAGCTGTTCCCTTCCGAGAGCCCGTTGCAGAAACTGATCACGGTGAAGGACCGGCCGTATGTGGTGGTCGGCATCTTTGGCGAGAAGGGCCAGTCCTTCGGCGGCAGCGGCGACGACATCGCCATCATCCCGATCACGCGCCTGATGTCCGACTTCGGCGCGGAGGGCCGGTCGGTCAACGTCGCCACGCAGGCGCCCGACCAGCTGCACTACAATGAGACGATCGAGAAGGCGGTGACCGCCATGCGGATCGTGCGCGACCTGCGGCCCGATCAGGAAAACGATTTCGAGGTCTATTCCAACGATTCGCTGATTTCCGCCTTCGCCAAGGTGGCGGACGTCGTCAGCGCGGGCTCGTTTGTGATCAGCGGCATCGCCCTCCTCGCCGCAGGCGTGGGCATCATGAACATCATGTTGGTGAGCGTGACCGAACGCACGAAGGAGATCGGCATCCGGAAATCCATCGGCGCCCGGAAAAAAAGCATCCTGATCCAGTTTCTTGTCGAGGCGGTGGCGATCTCCCTCATGGGGGGGCTGCTGGGCATCGCGCTCGGGGTGGCCGGAGGCAACGGGGTGGCCCTGCTGTTCAACGCCCCCGTGGTCTTCCCCTTCGACTGGGCGGCCATCGGTCTGCTGGTCTGCTCCAGCATCGGGATCGGTTTCGGCTTTTACCCGGCGTGGAAGGCTTCCTCGCTCGATCCGATCGAGGCCCTGCGGTTCGAGTAGTGTTGGGCGACGGAATGGCGGCGGCCGACAGTTTGCTATTGTCGGGATCCCCCCGATGGGCTGAATGGGGCGTGGCGGCAGTCTTCGCGAAGAATTTCCGGGCCGGCCGTCCGGGGCCGCATCCGGGCCTGGCCCAGCAACTACCCTGTGCAACTCAAAGTCTCACTCAATCCCGCCTGGCGGCGGCGGCTCGCCCCGGCGGACCGCCGGTTCTGGTTCCTGCGCTCGCTGGCCTTCCACATTGAGGTGCGGGCCAATCCGCTCTGGGTGGTCGAATTGTACTGGAAAAGGCTGCTCCTCGCGGCGGCCGTGTCGCTCCTGGCCGGATACTTCGGTGCCGTCACGGCGCTGTGGGGCTGGTGGCACCAATACCCGCAGAGCCAGATCCGGTGGGGGGACGTGGCGCTGGCGCCGGTGCGCTGGAACCAGTTGGAGCAACGGCGCGGGGATACCGCGATTGCCCTCGGGCTGGAAAATCTGCGGCAGCATGATTTCATGGACGGCTATTACCGGCTGCGGGTGGGGCTGCTGCGCTCCCCCGGCAACACGACCGGCCGCCTGATCCTGGCCCGGATCCTCGCGGTGCAGGAGCCGGCGCAAAGCCTGGCGATGCTGGAGGATGGATTGCATTTCACGCCCGGCGACTTGGATCTGCTGCACACCCTCTTTGCCACCTATGCCTCGCAACAGGCTGGGGAAAGGGCCTTGCAGAAGGCTGAGCAACTGCTGGCGCCGGGGTATCGTCCGGCGCTCAGCCCGGAGGCGCGGTTTTTCCTCGGCATGGTGCGCAGCGGCCTGCTGGCGGAAGCCGGGCGGCTGCCCGAGACCGATCATGCGCTGGGGGACGTCCAGGCCCTGGCCAATTCGCCGGAGAACCTGGCTGCCTGGAACCGGCTGAAGATCGATCTGCTGATCCGGCGCGGGCAGGTGGCCGAGGCTCAGGCCTGGGTGCAGGAGCACATTGCCGAAGGCAGCCGGCAGCCGGATGAGCTGCGGCTCAGGGCGGAAGTGGCCCTCGCGGCCGGGGACGAGGCGACCCTCTCGCTGTCCCTGCGCCGGCTGAAGGTGGCGACGCAGGATGCCGTGGGCGCCCATCTCTATGCGATCCGCGCCTGGCACCGCGCCAAGCTGCCCACGCGGTTGCTGGCGGAGGAAAACGAATACTTGATGCTGTTCGGGGGAGACGATGGTGCCCTGCAGGCGCTCGCCGCCCTCGCGGTCAGCCTCCAGCGGCCGGAGACCATCCGGCACGTGGTGGCCACCGCAGCGCAGAGCCGGCTCAATACCTTTGCCTTCCAAGTTCACCTGACGGAATTGGCCTTGCGCCAGGGCGACACGGACGAGGCCTTCCGGCGGTTGCGGGAATGGGAGGCCAAACTGGAGACGCTGCGTCCGGAGCAGCGCTTCTACCCGCAGCTTGTCAGCCGCCTTGTCCGGGCCTGCACCCGGGGGGACGACGGGCAGGCGCAGCCCTTGCTCACGCTGCTGGCCGACGGGCGGGGCCAGGCCCAGAGCACCGCCTATCTTCTGGTGGTGGAGTCCTTGGAACGAAGCGGCAAACTGCCCCTGGCGAAGCAGGCGGCCACCACCGGTCTCGGGCTTTATCCCGGCTGCGACACCTTGCTGGCCGCGAACGAACGCCTGACGCATAGCCTGGCCGTGGCGAGCGCGGCGGCGGCTCCGCCCGTCCCGACCCTCCAGCTTCCCGCCACCGCGGAGGAAACTTTCCGCCTGATCGACGAGGCGCTGGCGACGGACAGCCCGCTGCGGGCACGCGAGTGGCTGCGCGCCGTGCGGGAGGCGCGGCCACCCTGGGCGAAGCAGCAGGCTGCGGCCCTCGCCCTGCGCGAGCTGACCCTGGAGGTGCTGACGACCGACGCCTTTTCCTCCCGGGGCCGGGTGTTGGGCTACCTGGAGCTGTTCCATGATGCCGCCGACTTGCTTCCGCTGGTGACCCTGGCCCGGGAGCAATTGGCTCGCGGCCATATGGCGGAAGCCAGGATGATCCATGATGCGCTGGCAGGCCGGACCAGCCTGCCCGACTCCATCCGCCGGGCCAACGAAGCCCTCGCCCTGCCCGACGACCTGGCCGCCCTAGCCACCTCCGCCGCGGTGGCCCTGACCGCTTTGGATGACAGGATGACGCGGGGCAATTATAGCGAGGCCGAGCAGCTTTGGACTTATCTGCGGGAAAAGAATCCGGCCTGGCTGGCGGCCAGCCGCATCG
>CAISJA010000232.1 GCA_903885525.1 uncultured Opitutaceae bacterium | reverse complement strand
GGCCTTGGCTTCCAGCCCGCCGGCCCGGAATAATTCGGCGGCAAAATCCGCCAGGGGCACGCCGGCCGCATCGACGCGCCGGGCCAGCGCCTGCAGGGTGTGCAGGGCCGCGTCCAGCGGCGCCGCGTGCCGCCCAGGCTGGTCGGAAAAAAAACGTCCGCCCGCCGCCTGCAGCTCCGTCGCCAGCAATGCGTCGCTCACGGCAAACACCTCGCGCAGCACGCCGACCCGCTCGAAGGTGTCGGCCGGATCGCAGGCCGCCGCCAGCAGCCCGACGGTCCAGGCGTAGGCGGGATTGTCGCCGTTGCGGTTTTTCCGCATTTGCAGCGCGGTGCGCAGCCGGGTGGCCTCCAGCTCGCGCCGCACGGTGAGCAGCCAGTCGTTGCGCGGGGCCAGGAGGCAGACTTCGCCCCAGTGCCGGGCACCGACGCCGCCGGGTCCGTGCCGGGCCAGCCAGTCCGCCAGCGCGCGCGCCTCCTCCGCGAGCCGGGCCTCCACCCGCCGCTTCTCCGCCGCCGCCGGCAGCGGCAGGACGACGACTTCCCCCGCCGCATTGCCAGGCCCGGCCGCGAGCGGTTCGTAGGCCACCTGTAGGAGCGGTGTGGGCGCGCCCTCGGCGGGCGGCAGCCCGAGGTTGTGCGGCCGGCCGGCCCCGAAGGCCGCCGGCAGCGTGGCGTTGAGCAGGGCGATGGCGCGGCGCGGCGCGCGGAAGGTGACGCTGAACGTCAGCAGTTCCCCGCCGTCGCCCCGGGCATAGGCGGCCAGGTGGGCGGCAAAATTCCGGATGTCGGCGCGCGAGCCGTAGATCGACTGCTGGGCATCGCCGACGAGGCAGAAGCGGCCCGCTTGCGGCGGTTCCCCGCCGGCCCTCGGCCAGGTGCCGCGCCTGGCCCCGGCCGGCCGCGTTATCTCCACCAGCACAGCGAACTGCTGCGGATCGGTATCCTGCGCCTCATCCAGGATCACCCGCCAGCCCTCGGCCCGGATGCGTTCCAGCGTCGGGCCGTCCTGCAGCACGGCGAGCGCGGCCTCGATCTGGTCGGCATAGGTCTGCACCCCGCGCTCCGCCCGCCAGCGGCGGTAGCGGAGCGCCAGTTCCGCCGCGAGCACGGCCCCGGCCGCGGCCACCCAGCCCTTCACCGGGGCGAAAAACCGGGCGTACAGCTCCACGATCCCCGCCGCCCGGCCCTGCGGCGCGGGCAAGGGCAGGAAGCCCGTCTCGGCCCGGAAACGCCGGAGCCAGTCCACGGCGGTCTCCTGGTTGCGCTGGAGTGCGGCCGCGCCCCGGCCCTGGCTGCGGGCCGCCAGGATCTGCGCCAGCGCGGCCGCGGCGGGCTCCGGCGGCCGCGCCGCCGGCACCTGCCCGAGGAGACGCTGCGCCTGCTCGCGGCCAAGCTGGCGCGCGAGCGGGAAGATCGCCGGCAGCGGCATGTGCCGCAGGAAAGCGCCGGCCGGCACCGCCGGGAGCGCCGTAAACTGCATCGGGTCCTGCTCAAGAAATTCCTCCCACAACGCCTCCTCGCGTTCCGGGCTTTCGATCACGGTCGGGTTGAGGTTGAGGCCGAGCAGCTGCCCGTGCCGCTGCGCCAGCAGCAGGCAGAAGCTGTGGATCGTGCCGGTGAACGCGCGTTCGAGGGCATCGAGCGGCGTGTAGTCGGCGCGGCCCTCGTCGGCCAGCCGGCGCAGCAGCACGGCGCGGGCGCGCTGGCCGATTTGCGCCGCGGCTTTGCGCGTGAAAGTGACGACCGCCGTGTGCCGGAGCAGGTCGGCGCCGCCGGGCGCCAGCGCCAGCTCCGCCAGCCGCTCCGAGACCGCCGTGGTCTTGCCCGAACCGGCGTTCGCGCTCACGGCAAAGTTGCGGTTCCACTCGGTGCGGAAACGGTCACGGGCCGCCTGGTCGGCAAGGGGCTCAGGCATCGGCGGCCTCCGTATCCCCGGGTGCGACGCCGAAGGTCCGCAGAAATTTTTCCGCCAGCACCGCGTGCGGCACGGGCACACCCGCCAGCGGCCACTCGTAGCCGTGGGTGAAAGCCGTGCGGTCGGGTGTCAGCGCGCCATAACGCCCGGTGGCGAGATGGCGGCCGAGCTGCGCCAGCGACCCCGCGAGCGCGGCGGGTAGTTCGTCCAGACCGAGCCCGGAGGGTGCGGCGGCATCGGGCTTGAGCAGCCACACCCGGGCGGAAGCCACGCCGAGCGCGCGCACCGCCGCGAGATATAGCCCGAGCTGTAGCGCGGCGCCGCGCGCCAGCCGCGCCGCCGTCAGCGGCTGGTCGGTGCCGGTCTTGAAATCCACGATCTCGGCCTCCGCCCCCGCCCACTGCGGCCGGTCGAGCAGCACGAGGTCCATCCGGCCGGTCAGCACCACCTCGCCGGTGCCGGCACCGAGCGGCAGCACCGTGCCCTCGGGCACGCTCACTTCCACGCCCACGAACGGGGCGCGGCCCAGTTGCTCGACCTGGCCGAGCAACACCGCGGCGATGTTCCCGAGTTCGGCGGCAAAGGAATCCCAGTAGCAGTCGTGCGGCCAGGCGGCGCACATCTCCGCCAGCGCCGCGGCGAGCTGCGCGCGGGCCGTGGCCGGCTCCGGCCGCGCCATGAAGGGCGGGCGGGCGGACGGGCC
>CAISJA010000231.1 GCA_903885525.1 uncultured Opitutaceae bacterium | reverse complement strand
CCGCCGGCGGCAGTCTCGGCCACCCTGCTGCTCCTCGAATTGAAAAAGCGCGTGGTGAAGCGCGCCGACGGCACCTTCGAGGAACGGTGAGTTTCGTTTTCCCACCTGCGGGCAGAGAAGGGGAGCGACCTTCGGGTCGGCCCCTGTTCGCGCCCCCTCCACGCCTGCCGGGCTATCCGCTTTTCCAAGCGCAAGGGCGATGAGGTCGCGCAACTCTACCCGCTCGATCTCTCCGGCGGCGAGGCCGATCTCCTGACTGCCCGCACACTCGGTGCCCGCTCGCCCGAGTGGAGCCCGGCCGGGCGGGCTCCACTGATACATGTCATATATTGTATGACATGTTCTGGGGGGGCGTTGGTTGCACGCCATGCGGGCGTCGCTGGGGCGGTGGCGGGGGACCTGCGGGCGACAACTGGAGGGGCAACAGCGAAGGTCCGGGGAGGCCCGTCTTGCGCTTTTGCGGCTGCGGTCGTGGCGGCGGGCTGAGCCGATCCGGCCGCTATTCCTCCTGCAGCTTGACGGGGGCCTTACCGCGCGCCGAGGGCGTGCCGGAGGTTGGGGTCGTCGAGCAGGTAGGCGTGGCGGGTGGTGATGAAGGTTTTTAGGCTTTGCACCTCGTCGCCGCTGCCGGCCAGGGCGGCGTCCTGATCGAGCTGCTGCACAAACTGGGCATAGCTCGCCGGGCGGTGCGTCTCCTGTTTCACCTCCGCAGCAATGAGGCCCTGGTATTCCTGGGCGAGCGGCCCGAGGACGGTCCAGTGCAGCCATTTTTCCGCGATCTCGTAGATGGCGACGAGGTAGCGTTCACGCAGCGCCGGGACGGCGAGGAGCTTTTGCAGGAGGGGCCGTTGGGGCAGGCTGACGCCATGCAGCGGGGTGAGTATCTCGTTGCGGTAGGCGACCGCCGGGGCGCTGACAGTGTTGCTGCTGTCGCCGCCCTTGCCGAAGGCAGTCGGAATGCGCAGCCCGGGTATGCCGACGCTGGCGCTGACCGGGCTGTCGCTCTCGCCGCCGCCACTGCTGCGGCCGCGCCGGCCACCGCCCCGGCTGTCGCGCCCGCCCGGGTTGGCGTCGGGAGAGGCCTGGGCGGAGAAGTTTTTTCGGTCGATGTAGGTCTGGTCAGCCTCGAACACCGTGCGGGTGAGCACCTTTTCCAGCCCCTGGCGGAGGCCATCTTCGGTGAGGAGCCTAGTCTTGGGTTCGCTCCAGGCGGTGAACCAGGCGTCGAAGGCCCCCATGAATTTCTCGCGGGTGAGCTGGCCGTCGTGGTCGTGGTCCATCGCGTCGAAGAGGTCGCCGCCCAGAATGGCGGGGGCGTCCTCCTTGCCATAGGTCTGCCGGGTGCGGCCGTCGCGGACGGAGGGCGGCGAGATGAAGTTGCGGAACTTGGCGATGAACTGCGGGCGGGAGATCTGGCCGGAGGCATCGTCGTCCAGGACGATGAACCAGGAGCGGATGAAATCGAGAAGTTCGTCGCGGGTGAGCTTCCGGTCGTCGTTGCGGTCGGCCTTGTCGACGAAGCTGTAGCTCAGGATCATGGCCAGGTCGGTGGTGGCCTGTTTGGGGAATTCGCGGGCGCGCTGGTAGGCCTTCACCTCGGGGGAGTTTTCCAGGCTGGCCGCCTTGTCGCCGCCTTTGCCCTCGTTGCCGCGGCGTCCGCCGCCCGGGTTGCCCCCGGCGCCGGTGAATTCGCCGATCTGCTGATACTGCAGCACGGTGCCGGTTTCGAGGGGGACAAAGTGGAAACGGCCGGCCGAATCGAGGTATAGGCCGTAGCCACTGCCGCGGTTCCAGTAGCCGTCCTGGTTGACGAGGGTGTTTTCGAGGGCGAGGAAGCGAAGGGCGTTGTCAACGTCGAGCAGTGGCGCGAGGGCGGCCTCCAGCTGATCGGGGGGCGTCTGGTTGAGCACCTGGCAGAGGTGCACCAGGGCGGCCCATGCGGCGGGATCCTCCGGCGTCTGGAGGCGATAGGCGCGACGGTAGGCGGCGGGGTCGGCTCCGAGGTCGGCGAGGGTGGCGCCGGGAGTGGCGGTGAAGCGGGCCCCGCCCCGGGTGCCGAAATGCGCTTGCACGAACTGGTCGTCGAAAGGCTGGGTGTTGAGGTACACGCCCCAGTTTTCGCCGTTGAGGACCAGGCGGGTGAAATTTGCGGCCGGAGTGAAGAGGTAGTCGCCGGCCACCTGCCGGTAGAGCAGGCTGCGGATGTCGGTGGCGTCGTTCTGCGGGGCGCGCAGCTCAAGCAGGCGCCGGCCACCGAGGGTCTGTCCGGGGTGGGCATAGTCGAGGGTGAGCTGGAGCGAATGCTTATATCCGGCGGGTGCGTCGGGGCCGAGGAAGCGGACGCCGACTTCGTCGAAGGTCCGGCCGTCGAGGGTCAGGCGGGCGGGGATCAGCACGTCGGTGCGGGCGAACTCGGCGAGTTCCTGTTCCCAATCGGGATCGGCGAATTCCAGGAACATGGTGCGCAGGGTGTGCGGGTCGTAAAGCGGGGTCTCCGGTGGGACGGCCGGCAGGGAGGCGGGGGTGAGTTTCGCGCCGGTGGTGACGGGCTCGAGGGCGGCGGGCGGGGGGCGCAGTGTGCCGGCGCGGATGACGGGAGGCTCCGGCGGGCGGGGCAGACGGGCGAGGTAGTCGCGGGCTTCCTTGCGCTCCGTGGCGTCGAGGCGGCGGGTGCCGTGGCGGTCGAATTTATCCACCAGCGCGAGAACCGGCTCGCCGCCGGGTTCCAGCGCTGGGGTGACCTCGGTCTTGGCAGCAGCGGAGGCATCGGGTCCTGGGACGACCTTGCCCGCGGTTTGGGCGAACAAGGCGCCGGCGGTGCCAAGGAAGCTGAGGAGGACGGTGAAGCGAAGGGAAGGAAACAGGGACATGGACGAAAGGCGAGATGACGCTGGTGGCTGCCGGGTGTTACGGTAAGTCACCCTTGGGAGTGTCTCCCGTTGCATCGCTTCCGCAACTCAATCCCAACCAGCCCGTCGGACTTAGTCCTCCGGGCTGCTGAGCCAAAATGGTGGGGCCATTTTGGGGTGGATACTCCGGAGATGGTGAGCTGTTGCGGCACTTCCCCTTCCAGTTGCGCGATCATTTGGCCGGCACGCTCATAGCTGACCGTGGAGTGCGTGCTGGCCGTGGAGTGCGTGCTGGCCGTGGCGGCGATGCTGGTGCCGTCGAGGCTGATATATTCAGAGCATCACCCCATTTGCCGAACCATGCGGCACTTCCAGGCGCAGCGTCCCGCCGGAAGCAACAATAGCGAATAGAAAATCCAGAATCCGGAATTTCCATTCCGCATTCCCAAATCTGCCTTCCGGAATGGAATCAGCCCGGGGGCCAGGCGAGGGGACGGCCGCCGAGAAGGTGGACGTGCAGATGTGGGACGGATTCGCCGGCATCGCGGCCGTGGTTGATGGCGATCCGGTAGCCGCTTTCGGCCACCCCGAGTTGGCGGGCGAGCTGGCCGGCCGTGAGCAGGAGATGGCCGAGGACGGTGGCATCGTCGGCTCCGGCCTCGCCCACCCGGGCGATCAGCCGTTTGGGGATGACCAGCACGTGGACCGGTGCCTGCGGGTTGATGTCGTGGATGGCAATGCAGAGATCGTCCTCGTGGGCGATCCGGGCGGGAATCTCGCGGTCGATGATGCGCTGGAAGAGAGTTTTGCTCATGAAGTGGAGTCGGGGAAGGGTTTTGCCGGCGGACGCGGATGGAGCCTTCGCTGGCGGTGCCGCCAGTTGGCGCGGTCAGAGCGGAGGCTTGGGAATGTTGCGGGGTGGCATCGTTGCTCTGCGGCCTTGGCGTCCTGGTGGGCAAATCGGCTGCTGTTACAGGAAGAGGAGGTTCACGCTGGCGCTGCGGCGGGTGCGGGCGGCGGCGAGGTCGCGGAGCAGGGTGAGCGTGTCGGCAAAGGCGCGATGACGGCGCGGGCTCCATCGCCGGTCGGCCGGGCAGTGGGCCGCCCGGAGGTTGGTCACGAGCAGGGTGGACTCCGTGTAGGGGGCGAGCTGCTTCAGGCCTTGCATCAGGCCGGCGCGGGCGAAGAGCGGGTCGGCACCGGCAATCTCGGCGGCGGCGTCCCAGTGGAAAAATCCGTGGCGCGGCTGGGCGGCGCACAGGCGGGCAAACAGCCGCGCCGCGGCGGCCACGAAATCCGGGTCCGCCGGCCCGCGCTCGGCCGCCTCCGGCAGGCTGGAGGTGATGGCCGCATCAATCTGGCCGGCGAGGTAAAGGTCGTGGCCGGTGAGCGGCGCAAAGAGCGCGTTGAGGAAGTGCAGGCGGCGCAGGCGGTCTGGGCGCGTCATGGCTGGGACTTGGGTGTGGTGGGGGTGGCTCCGGGGGCCAGGCTGGTGATCTCGTCCACGAATTCGGAGACGTCACGGAATTCCTTGTAGACGCTGGCGAAGCGGACGTAGGCGACCTGGTCCATCTTGCGGAGACGCTGCATGACGTGTTCGCCGATGCCGCTGGTGGGGACCTGGCTTTCGTAGCCCGCTTCGATGGCGTCGATCACGTCCTCGACGAGCATGTAGATTTGCTCGCCGTCGATGGGGCGCTTGTGGCAGGCGAGGCGGATGGCGTTCACCAGTTTGTCGCGCAGGAAGGGTTCCTGGCGTCCGTCGCGCTTGACCACGACGAGGCTGTCGCGGACTAGGGCCTCATTGGTGGTGAAACGGTGGTTGCACTCCAGGCATTCGCGGCGGCGGCGGATGGTGTTGCCGTCGCGGGCGATGCGGGAATCGATCACCTTGTCTTCAATGGAAGTGCACTTGGGGCAACGCATGGGGGGCGGGAAGAGCAGCGAGTAGAGAGTAGCGGGTAGTAAGTAGGACGCAACGTGGGGCGCGGCATTCTGGATTCTGACTCCTGGATTCCAGCTTGCTTCGCCTCATCCCAGCGCGAGAAAGTTCCGCAGGATCTGCATGCCATGCTCGGTGGCGATCGACTCCGGGTGGAACTGGACGCCCCAGATCGGCAATTGCCTGTGCCGCAGTCCCATGATTTCGCCCTCGGCGGTTTCGGCCGTGACTTCCAGGCAGTCGGGCAGGCCCTCGCGCTGGACGAGCAGGGAGTGGTAGCGGGCGGCGGTGAAGGGGGAGGGCAGGCCGGCGAAGAGGTCGGTGCCCTGGTGGAGGATGGGCGACCTCTTGCCATGCATGAGGCGGCCGGCGCGGACCACCTTGCCGCCGAAATACTGGCCCATGGCCTGGTGGCCGAGGCAGACGCCGAAGATCGGTTTCTGGCCGGCAAAGACGCGAAAGGCATCGAGGCTGATCCCTGCTTCGGAAGGCGTGCACGGACCGGGGGAAAGCAGGATCCGGTCGGGGTTGAGCCGGGCGGCAGCCTCCGCTGTCATCTCGTCGTTGCGGATGACGCGCATGCTCACGCCCAGTTGACCGAAGTACTGGACGAGGTTGTAGGTGAACGAGTCGTAGTTATCGATGACCAGGAGCACATCCGTGGATACTCCGGGCTTGACGGGGGGGTCAAGCCCGCGGGTAGGAGGCGCGGGCTGTTCCACCAGGGCCGGTCGGCTCTGGCTGAAAAGGTCTCCGAGGCATGGCTCGGGAGCCTCCAGGCCACCCGCACTCTGCGGTGCAGGCATCGGGCCCCGCCTGATCCGGGCCAGCGGGCGCCCGCTGCCATCGGGCGAAGCCCTTCAGCGAGGTCGCGGGCCGGCCAGGAGGAGGTTCAGATATTTTCCGCCGGCATGAGCCAGCCGGGATCGCTCACTGCGTGCAGGTCTTCTGGGCGGCACGGCCGCCGCAGTGGGGCCCAGCCGGTGGCGCGGTGAAAATCCAAAGCAGGGCGCGGGCAGGCCAGCCGGCTGCTTGACGGAATGCGATTTGGCAGACACACTGCGTCCCATGACCACAAATGTCCGCACCTTCCTCCGTGAGTTTGCGGCGTTCAAGGCCAAGGCGCGCCGGGGCGGCACCGTGCGCATCCGGGACAAGGAGGGGGAGTTTCTTTTCATCGCAAGCGGCAGCCGGCACACCCTGCTGGGGGCGGCCCGGGGCAAGATCAGCTTCAAGGAAGATCTTGTGCGGCCGACACTGAAGCTTGGCGACTGGAAGCCGTCGCTGTGAAGTCGCGGCTCAAATACCTGCTCGATACCCACGCCTTTCTCTGGGCTGCCACCGACGAGGACCGGCTGGGCGGCGCGGCGGCGCGGCTGCTCGCGGTCACGCCCTATGAGCAGCTGGCGATCTCGGATGTGACACTGCAGGAAGCCGGCCTGCTCTGGCATCTGGGCCGGATTGCTTTTGCAGGCGTGCCGGAGCGCATTCTGGCCCAACTGCTGGACCATGTGCAGGTCCTCCCGATCACGCTCCCGATTGCCCTGGCGGCCCCCGGGTTGCCGTTGCCGCACGGCGATCAGTTTGACCGGGTGATCACGGCCACCGCCAAGCTGCACCGGCTTACCCTCCTCACCAAGGATGCGAATATCACCGATTCGGGGATCGTCCCGACCTTGTGGTGAGCAGATCTGGTCAACAAGGGATTGCGTCGCGCCCGGTGCCCCGCAAAGACAAGCCGATGCCCGATCATTTTACCTTGCTGCTTACCGACCCCGCCACTTCTGCCCGGCGCGGCCGGCTGCGGACGCTGCACGGGGTCGTCGAAACCCCGATCTTCATGCCCGT
>CAISJA010000230.1 GCA_903885525.1 uncultured Opitutaceae bacterium | reverse complement strand
AGCATCGACACCAGCATGGGGTTCACCCCTGCCGCCGTCCTAGCCACGGGCACGCGATCCGGCGACCTCGATCCGGGTCTGCCGGCCCATCTTGTCCGGGCCGAAAAGATGACTCCGGCGCGATTCAACCGGATGGTGAACCACGAGTCCGGACTACTCGGCGTTTCCGGCACCAGTGCGGACATGTGTGTGCGGCTCGCCCGGGAGCAGGCTGATCCGCGGGCGGCGGAAGCCATCGCTCTTTTCTATTCCCAGGCCAAAAAATGGATCGGGGCCTACGCGGCCCCTCTCGGGGGGCTCGACACCCTCTTTTTGGCCGGCGGCATCGGGGAAAACGCCCCGCTCATCTGGCGGCAAATCTGCCGCGGCCTGGAATATCTCGGGATCACGCTCGGCGCACCGCGCGACCGCCTGAATTCCGCCCTTGTTTTCGCTGCGGCCGGCCACCTCTCTATCCGGGTCATCCGGACCAAGGAGGAGGGAATGCTGGCCCGGGCGGTGTGCCGCTTTTGGCCGGTCGGCGCCGCTGCGTGGAAAGAAAACCTCCCACACCAGCCCATCCGAAAGGACGTTCGCCCCACCAATCAGGAAACAACATGAGCCTTTCACCGCCTTCCCTTTCCACCTCCATCCGGGGTCCCGCCGACCGCCCGGAGCCGCCCCGCCCTCCTTTGGCCGCACCTGTTCCACGATGGTACGCCCCCGCGACTCTCTGGCGCCGGAAGAGCACGGTCATCGCGGCGCTGACCCTGGGCGCGATCCTGGCCAGCCTGCTCCTCCGCTTCGGTCTGCACACGGAGACCAGGCTCTCACGGCTGCCCTTGGTGTTCAGCCTCGGGCTGGGTGGATTGCCGCTGCTGTATGAGCTGCTCCGGAAATTGCAGCGGCGCGAATTCGGTTCTGACCTGCTCGGCGGCATTTCGATCATCACATCGGTCCTGCTCGGCGAATATCTGGCGGGCTCGATCAT
The DNA here is from genome assembly GCA_903885525.1 of uncultured Opitutaceae bacterium. Taxonomy (GTDB): domain Bacteria; phylum Verrucomicrobiota; class Verrucomicrobiia; order Opitutales; family Opitutaceae; genus Didemnitutus. The sequence continues at coordinate 7,382 of CAISJA010000230.1, read as the reverse complement.
CGTCCTGATGCTCGCCGGCGGTGAGGCCTTGGAGAGCTACGCGCTGCGCAGTGCGTCGTCCGTCCTCGCGGCGCTGGCGAAACGCCTGCCCTCCGTCGCCCACCGGAAAAGCGAATCGGCCATCGTCGACATCGCGCTCAGCGAGGTGGCGGTCGGGGACACGCTCGTGATTTTTCCCCACGACATCTGCCCGGTGGACGGTGTGGTGACCGAGGGTCATGGCGCGATGGATGAGTCTTATCTGACCGGCGAGCCTTTCCAGATCGCGAAGACTTCCGGATCAAACGTGATTTCCGGTGCGATCAATGGCGAGTCGGCGTTGACGATCCGCACCACCCGACGCGCCGGCGATTCGCGTTATGCCAAAATCATGGCGGTCATGCGCGAGTCGGAATCGAAACGCCCGCGCTTACAGCGTCTCGGGGACCGGCTCGGCGCCATCTACGCGCCGGTCGCGCTGGCGGTCGCGCTCCTCGCCTGGGCCATCAGCGGAAATGGCACTCGCTTCCTTGCCGTCCTCGTGATCGCCACGCCGTGTCCGCTGCTGCTCGCGATCCCGATCGCCATCATCGGTTCGATTTCACTCTGCGCGCGCCGCGCGATCATCGTGAGGACTCCCGCGGTCCTGGAGCAGATTACCGCATGCCGCACGGCCATCTTCGACAAGACCGGAACGCTGACCTACGGCGAGCCGAAGCTCACCGAGCAACTCATCGCGCCGGGCTTGGGGCAAAAGGAGGTGCTGACCCTGGTGGCGGGTTTGGAGCGATATTCCAAGCATCCGCTCGCGCGGGCGATCCTCGATGCCGCCAAGGCCGAGGGCATTGCGTTGCCGGAGGCCGCCGAGGTCGGCGAGCAGCCGGGCCAGGGACTGCGCGGCACCGTCACCGGCCGAAACGTGCAGATCACCAGCCGGAACCAGGCGGTCGCGCAAAAGCTGGCCGGCCGCGAACAGCTTCCCCCCGTCGCGGGCGGGCTGGAGTGCGTGGTGGCGGTCGACGGGCGCTACGCCGGAGTGTTGCGCTTTCGCGACGCGCCACGCGCCGAAAGCGGATCATTTGTCCGCCATATGGGACCGAAGCATCAATTCGACCGCGTCTTGCTTGTGTCGGGCGATCGCGACTCGGAGGTTCGCTATCTCGCCGGGCAGGTGGGCATCATGGAGATTTACGCGGAACAAAGCCCGGAGCAAAAGCTCGCCTTGGTCCGCGCGGAAACAGCCAAGGCCAAGACGCTCTATGTTGGCGACGGCATCAACGATGCTCCCGCCATGATGGCTGCCACCGTTGGCATGGCGATCGGGCAGAACAGCGACGTGACCGCGGAGGCGGCGGGAGTGGTCATCATGGACAATTCGCTCGAGAAGGCCGATGAGTTCATGCACATCGGCCGCCGCATGCGAGTCATCGCGCTGCAAAGCGCAGTCGGTGGCATGGCGCTGAGTGTCCTCGGCATGGCCTTCGCCGCGACCGGCCACCTGGGCCCGGTGAGCGGTGCCCTCGCCCAGGAAGTCATCGACATTCTCGCCATCTTGAACGCCCTGCGGGCCGCCTGGCCGCCCCGGGCGATCAGCGACCTGAGCGGGACTTCGCCCGCCAGAGCCGGAACGCAGTAGGCAAACGCCCCAGAGGAACCGGCTGGCCGTGTCCTACTAGGATGGTCGGCCTGCCCCCCCTTGCCACCACCACCCGGCCCAACCCACCCCGCCCCATGAAAATCAATCCTGCCCACTACCGGGTAACCGGCCGAAAGCCCCTCCGGCTCAAGCATTGGCCGACCGCCGGCCGACCGCTCTACCGGTCGGAAAAACATTATCACCGCCTGCTCGCCCGGGACATCGGCGAGCTGAGCGAACTGCAGCGCCTGCTCTATGCCTCCAACCGTCACGCCGTGCTGCTTATCTTCCAGTCCATGGATGCCGCCGGTAAGGACGGCGCGATCGGCCATGTCCTGACCGGCATCAATCCGCAGGGTTGCGAAGTCCATAGTTTCAAGCATCCGAGTGCGGAGGAGCTGGAGCACGATTTTCTCTGGCGCTCCACCTGTCGGCTGCCGGCCCGCGGCCGGATCGGCGTCTTCAACCGGTCCTATTACGAGGAGGTGCTGATCGTCCGCGTCCACCCTGAAATCCTGGCGGCGCAGGGCTTGCCCGAAGGGCTGGCGGACAAAAATACAATCTGGTCAGGCCGCTACCGCTCGATCGTGGATCTGGAAAAGCACCTCCACCGCAACGGCACCCAGGTCATCAAGTTCTTCCTCCACCTCTCCAAGCCGGAACAGCGCCGCCGTTTTTTGGCCCGCATCGACGAACCGGAAAAAAACTGGAAGTTCAGCCAGGCCGATCTCACCGAACGGAGATTCTGGAACCACTACCGGCACGCCTACGAAGCCTGCCTGCGGGCCACCAGCACGGAGGCCGCCCCCTGGCACGTGGTGCCGGCCGACGACAAGCTGAACGCCCGGCTCATCGTGTCGCGCATCGTCATCGAGACGCTGCAAGCCCTGCCTTTGCAGTACCCCCGGCTGGACCGGAAGCGGCGCCGTGAATTCGCGGCCATCCGTCGAGAATTGAACGACGAGTAGGTCGGGCTCGCGGGATACTGGACCTCGCGCCACGAACGCTACGAGGTGATCGGCCGGTCATTGAGTCCTGTCGCCGTATTCGGGGGCAACTTCGGTCAGTCCACGCTGGGAACAGCAGGAGAACGCCTGCCGCTTTTACGAGGACTGGTGGAGCTGAGACGGATTCGCGGGTAACACCCCATACGCTCATTCCGGGCGGCATATTATCTTACCGGTGAGCGGTCGGGTCCGCTCGCCTGTCTATTCTTCTCCGCCATGAAAACCGCCTTGTTCCTCCTCTTCGCCGGTTGCCTTGCCCTTTGCGGCCGGGCCCAAACCGCGGACTCCGCCTATTCCGCCGAACAACTGGATCAGATGCTCGGTCCGGTTGCGCTCTACCCCGATCCGTTGCTCGCCCTCATTCTGCCGGCCTCCACGGTGCCCGCCGACCTCACCTTGGCGGCAAGCTATCTGGCGGGCAACGGCTCGCCCGACGATATCGAGGCCCAGCCTTGGGACCCAAGCGTCAAGGCGCTGGCCCATTACCCCGAGATCGTAAAGTGGATGAATGAAAACGCCGACTGGACGCAGTCCCTCGGCGCGGCGTTCGCCCGCCAACCCGCCGATGTCATGAAATCTGTGCAGCAGCTCCGCGCCCAGGCCCGGGCGGCCGGCACGCTGGTCGACACCCCTCAGCAGGTGGTGGCCATGGCCGGGGACAGCATCCGGATTGTCCCCGCCCAAACCAACGTGATCTACGTGCCCGAGTACGACCCGGCCCTTGTCTATGAAACCCCGGTTGGCTATGCCGGCCCCCTGATCTCCTTTGGGATCGGTTTCCCGGCCGGCGTCTGGCTCGGCTACCAGCCCGACTGGGACAATTTCGGCATCTGGGTCGGCCCTTGGAGCGGCGGCTGGGCCTACCGGCGCGAATGGCGTCAGCCGGGCGGTGGAGACCGTCACTGGCGCAACTGGCAGCCCGATCCGCACCGCACCCGCGATCTGGTGCGCAATTTCTATCACCCCGAAGGCCGGCTGCCGTTCACCCGGCCTAGGGAAGGGTATCATGGGCCGCTCCCGCAGAGGGGTGACTCACCCCGGCCCATGGTTTCGCGCCCGCCTTCCCGGCCGGACTTCCGCGGCCGGACGATGGACGCGCCCCGGCCCTCCAGCCCGGCTCCCGCCACCCGGCTGCTCAACGGTTACAATCGCGGGACCCAGACCCGCGACTACAGCGATCGCGGCCAGCGGAGCCGCTCGGCTCCGGTCCGGGCCCAGGCCGCCCCGCATCAATCGGCTCCCGCCCGAAACTCCGAGCGCGGCGAGAATCGGAAGCAGCATTGATCCGTCACACAACATTTCCGCCATGACAACTTTCCTGAAAATATTTCACCCCGCCGCGATGTTGAGCGCCAGCCTCGCCCTGATCGCCTGCGCCTCGACCCCGCCGGTGGCCGCCACCCGGCCGCCCCCCCCCGTGCCGCCCGCGCCTTCGCCTCGCCCGCAGATGCCGTCAAGGCCCTGGTCGCCGCGACCCAGGCCGGGGATCACGCCGCCGTCGACGCCATTTTCGGCCCCGAGGTGAAGGACCTCCTCTCCGGCGACCCCAAGCAGGACGCCATCGAGTTCGCCGCGTTTGCCAAGCTGATCAGGCAATATTCCCAGCTCGTGGAGAAAACCGACCAGCAGTATGTGCTGAACCTGGGCAACCAGAACTGGCCATTTCCCATCCCCCTCGTGAAGCGGAGTGATGGGTGGTGCTTTGACGCTGTCGCCGGCAAGGAGGAGATCGTCAACCGGCGCATCGGCGAAGACGAACTGACGGCACTCGGGGTATGCCGCACCTACCTGGCGGCGCAGTGCGAATACGCCAGCGAGGATCGCACCGGGGAGGGCGTGCTCCAATTCGCCCAGAAAATGAAAAGCACACCAGGCAGAAAGGACGGCCTCTACTGGCCAGCCGCTGCGGACGAGGAACCCAGTCCTTTCGGCCCGTTCCTGGCGGAAGTGCACGCGGAAGGCTATGGCGGCAAAACCGCGGCGGGAGAACCGCAGCCTTTCCACGGCTACCGTTTCAAAATCCTGACCGCCCAGGGTGCCGCGGCGCCGGGTGGAGCCTACGACTACCTCATCCACGGCCGCCTCCTCGCCGGCTTTGCCCTCGTGGCATACCCGGCCCATTGGGGGGAATCGGGCATCATGACCTTCATCGTCAACCAGTGGGGCAAGGTCTATGAGCGCAACCTCGGTGCTGACAGCGCCACCCTTGCCGCCGCGCTGACCGAATTTGATCCCGACCAGAACTGGAAGGAAGTGACGTCGCCCTGAACGGCTGACAGTGCGCCGCGCTCGCGCGCCCCCGACCTGTTCTCCTCACCTTTCTCCGCGGCGCGCCAACCGCGCCGCCAGCCTCCCTCCTTCCCGACCGTTCACTCTTCCACTACCATGAATTCCCGCTTCTGCCTGCCGGCCCTTTGGCTGGTTTTGGCCCTCCCTGCCACCGCGCTGCCCGCCACTGTCCCGGCCGCCACGTTTCAACCGCTGAACAGTCCTGCCACTGGGGAGCACCGTCCCGGCAAGTTTGTCTGGGCCGACCTGTTCACCACCGATCCCGCCCGCGCGACCCGATTCTACTGCGGTCTGTTCGGCTGGACCGCCAGCCAGATCAGCCAGAATGGCAAAGCTTACACGGTGTTCAGCAATGGCAGCCACCCGGTGGCCGGCCTGGCACCGCGTGCCAACGTCACCCGCGCGCGTCCATCCCGCTGGATCGGCTATCTCGCGGTGGCGGATCTGCCCGCGACCCTGCAACTCGTGCGGAAGGCCGGTGGTCAGGTGCGGGCCGAAGCCCGCGATTTCCCGCAGCGCGGCTCCCAGGCCATCATCACCGATCCGGAGGGTGCCCCGCTCGGGCTGTTGCAATCCTCTTCGGGGGATGCGCCGGACACCGAGCCCGCCCCGGGCGATTGGAACTGGTTTGAGCTCTATGCCCGGCAGCCGGCGGCGGCCTCCGTCTTTTGTCACGAAGCCCTCGCCTATGACGCCGCCCCCGATCAGCGCACGGAAAGAACGGATGACATTCTGCTCTCCAGCGGCGGCCGGCCCCGCGCCGGCATCGCCCCGATCCCGGCGCGCGCCGATGCCAAACCCGGCTGGCTGGGCGTCGTCCGCGTCGCCCACATCGAGGAGACCCTTGCCCGCGTGATCGACCTGGGCGGCACCATCCTCGTCGCCGCCCGCCCGGCGGCCTACGGCAGCCGCTTCGCCCTCATCTCCGATTCCACCGGCGGCACCGTCGGCCTGATTGAGTATGTCGACCAAGCCAACCCCGCCAACCGCCCATGAAACCCTCCTCCAAATCCCTCCGGCTCGCCTTCACCCTGGCCTGCCTGCCCTTCGGCTTGGGCGGCTGTCTTTCCGGGCCTTACGTCGACGATGGGGTCTACTATGGTCCGCAGCGCGACCCGTGGTTCCGCGACGACGCCTGGATCGACGATCACGGCTGGCCCGGCGGCTCCCGCGGCGAGGCCGACATCGGCATCTATCTGCACCCGCCCCGCTACCGGTGGTGAACGCCAGCCGCCGGACAACCCGACGTCATCCTTCGCCACCAACATGAGCCCCGACTCTGAGACTTTCCCCAAAAAACCGGCGGTCGTGGCCACCGGCCTGACTAAATATTTCGGCGAAGGGGAGGCCAGGATGACCGCCGTCAACGGTGTCGAGATGACCGCCTACTTCGGCGAGATGCTCTTCATCGTCGGCCCTTCTGGCAGCGGCAAGACCACTCTGCTCAGCTTGATTTCCGGCATTCTGCGGCCTGACCGCGGCAAGGTCGTGGTCAAGGGAGCCGATCTCTGGACGCTGTCCAACGACCAGTTGGCCGATTTCCGGCTGAATACGGTCGGATTTGTCTTCCAAGACTACCATCTCTTTCCGCGCCTCACGACGGCCGAGAATGTCGCCATTCCGCTGATCCTGAAGGAGCGCAACTGGAATGAGGCCATTGCCGAAGCCAACCAGTGCCTCTCCATCGTCGGCCTCCAGGGACGGGTGACATCCTGCCGGTGAAGCTTTCCGGCGGCGAGCAGCAGCGCGTGGCCATTGCCCGGGCAATCGTCAGCCGCCCGGAGATTCTGATCCTCGACGAGCCGACCGCCTCGCTCAACGGCGATACCGGCCGGATGATCATCGCTTTCGTGAAGGAGAAAATCCTCAACGCCCACCGCTGCATCCTGATCGTCACCCATGACGCCCGCATCAACGAGTATGCCGACAGGATTCTGCAGATGGAGGACGGCCGCATGACCGCCACCAACCAAGGAGCCTGATGAACCCCAGCGACACCCGGCCCTCCGGCCCGACAACACCCGCCCCCGGCGGCCCTCTTCCCGCGGCCCAATCCGTCGGGCCGCCACCGGTCGTTTCCCCTTCCGTACCGGCCCGGCCCGACGCCCCGGCGAACGAAGCTCCCCTCGCTCCCCCGCCCGCCGCCAGGACAAAGCCCGAGATGCGAAACCGGATCATTTTCGGCCTGGCGGTGATCGGGTTGCTGGCCGGACTGGTGGCCGCCTATCTGTTCGGGATTGAACGGAAGCCCCAGCCACCCGCCTTCGCCCCGATCAGCAGTCCGTACGACACCGCCATCTATGCCAACGGCATCATCGAAAGCGACCAGGCCTCCGGTTCGAACATCAATTTCTATCCGGAAGTCTCCGGCCCGGTCACCGCGGTGTTCGTGCACGAGGGGCAGCAGGTGGCGGCGGGCACCCCTTTGCTGGCCATCGACGACACGGTCCAGAAGGCCACGACGGAGCAGT
>CAISJA010000229.1 GCA_903885525.1 uncultured Opitutaceae bacterium | reverse complement strand
GAGTTGTCGCTGGGCGAATCCCAGACGACGTTGCAGCCATCTAAGGAATCGGCGCGTGGCTTCTGTTGGGGCAGATCAGCGGCCCGCGTCCCACCCGCCACTTACTGCTGACAGATCGCCGCTTATCGCTCACCGCTCACCGCCGACAGCTTACCGCTCACTTTATCCCCTCCCATGTCCACCATCCGCAAGAAACTCATCGCCGGCAACTGGAAGATGAACAAGACCGCCGCTGACGGCGCCGCCCTCGCCCAGGAAATCCTGGCCCAGGTCGGGCGCGAGACGGCGGTCGATGTCGTGCTCTGCCCGCCCTTCACGGCGCTGGAGAGCGTCGGCCGCGCCCTGGAGGGCCAGGCCGTCAAGCTCGGCGCCCAGAACATGAATCCCCAGAAGAGCGGCGCGTACACCGGGGAAATTTCCGCCGAGATGCTGCGCACCCTCTACGTCTCGCATGTCATCCTCGGCCACAGCGAGCGCCGCACCTACTTCGGCGACACCGATGCCTTCGTCAACCAGAAGGTGCTCGCCGCCCTCGCCAACCAGCTCAAGCCCATCCTGTGCGTCGGCGAAACCCTCGCCGAGCGCGAGGGCGGCCGGACCCTCGAGGTCGTCCGCACCCAGACCCAGGCCGCCCTGGCCGGAGTCACGGCCGAGCAGATCACCACCGTGATCATCGCCTATGAGCCGGTCTGGGCCATCGGCACCGGCAAGGTCGCCAGCACCGCCCAGGCGCAGGAGGTGCACGCCTACACCCGCAGCCTGCTGCACGACCTGTACGGCGCGGCGCTGGCCCAGAAGGTCCGTCTCCTCTACGGTGGCTCGATGAAGCCGTCCAACGCTCCCGAATTGCTGGCTCAGCCGGACATCGATGGCGGTCTGATCGGCGGCGCCGCCCTGGAGGCCAAGTCGTTTGTCGAGCTCGTCAAGGCCGCGCTCGTCGCGGGCTGAGGTCCATCTCCAGATCGCCGAAACGGTAGCCGGCGGCCCGCAGCCGCGGGATCACCTGGTCGAGCGCGGCTGCCGTGTTGGCTCCGTGCTCATCGCCCTCGTGCAGGATGATGATCCCGCCATCGACGGCCAGCCACCGGATCAGGTGCCGGAGGAGAAAGGGGCGGCTGAACCAGTGGTCGAGGGGAAACACGGTCCCCCCGACCGGAATGTACCCGCGCTGCCGGGCATAGGCCAGCTGCCCGGCCGTGCCGGCGTCGGACGGGGGGCGGAAGAGCCGGCTGGGGCCGGAACGCTCCAGCAGCCGCGCCGTGAAGTCAAAATCGCGCTGGAACTCCGCCAGCGTGAGCGCGGAACAGGCCCGGGTGGATTTGAGGTGGTTGCCGAGCGTGTGGCCGAGCGCGCGGATCCGGTTGAGCTGGGCCAGGGACGCGACGTGGTCTCCGGTGATGAAAAACGTCGCGTGCACCTGGTGCTTCGCCAGTACGGCCAGGATCTCCTCGGTGTGCTGGCCCGGCCCGTCATCAACCGTGAGGTAGAGCTGCCGGGCCTTCCCCTCGACGGTGTAGACGATCTGCGGGTTGGACCAGGCCAACAGGCCAGGCAGCAGACGCGGGAGCGCGCCCAAAAAAATCACCGCCCCGGCGCCGAGGATGAGAAACCAGTCGAGGGTCCGGAATTTGGGTGTGCGCGGCATGGCGGCTCAACTCTTACGCCCCAGCATCTCCGCCGTCAACCGCTGGAGAAACGGGGCGCCGCCGGGCAGGCCCGCCAGCGCGGCCAGGGCGTCGTCGGTCGCGGCCGTGGCGTGCCGGCCGGCGGCCTCCCGGCCGTGCAGCTGGAGGTAGGTGGTCTTGCCGGCCCGGGCATCCTTCCCGGCCGTCTTGCCGAGGGTGGCGGTGTCGGCGGTGGCGTCGAGGATGTCGTCGATGATCTGGAAGGCCAGGCCGAGGTGCCGCCCGGCGGTGCGGAGCAGGGTGAGCTGGGCTGCGGTGGCTCCGCCGCACTGCCCGCCGGCGACCAACGCCGCCTCGATCATGGCGGCGGTCTTGTTCAGGTGGATGAAATCCAGTTCGGCCGCGGTGGCATCGGCCTTTTTTTCCGCGAGCAGGTCCTCCATCTGGCCGCCGATGAGGTGCTCGCTGCCGGCGGCCTCCGCGAGCGTGGCGGCGAGCGCCGTGCAGAGCGCGGGCGAGGCGGCATAGTGGCGGGGCAGCAGTTGGAAGGCGTAGGTGAGGAGGGCGTCGCCGGCGAGGAGGGCGGTGGCTTCGTCAAACTGCCGGTGGGCGGTGGGCCGGCCGCGGCGGAGATCGTCGTTGTCCAGGCTCGGCAGGTCGTCGTGCACGAGCGAATAGGTATGGAGGCATTCCAGCGCGACCGCGACTGGCAGCGCCGCGGCGGGGGCGGGACCGAAGGCCTCGGCGGCGGCGAGCACGAGCACAGGCCGGAGGCGCTTGCCGCCGGCCTGCAGGCTGTAGCGCATCGCTTGGTGCAGGCGGGTGGGGCGGGTGTCGGCCGGAGGCAGCAGGGCGTCGATACCGCGTTCGACCTGCTCGCGGTAGGCCTGCAGTTGGGCGGTGTATTCCATGGGGAGCAGAGCCAGCTCAACCCGCTCTCCGGCCCGGGGTCAAGCCGCGGCACCGGCACAGAAGAGGCTCGCCAAGGCCGGCCGCGGCGTTTTGATCCCGCCCAGTACCGATGCCCACCTACGAATACGCGTGCACCAAGTGCGGACATGAACTGGAGGCGTTCCAGTCGATGAAGGACGCCCCCCTGAAAAAATGCCCGGCCTGCGGCAAAGCGGCCTTGAAGCGCAAGGTCGGCGGCGGAGCCGGGCTGATTTTCAAGGGCAGTGGGTTCTATATCACCGACTATAAGAAGTCCCCGGCCCCCAAGTCCGAGGCTCCCGCCGCCCCGCCGGCTCCCGCCAAAGCCCCGGCCAAGCCAGCGGCCTGAGCGGGCCGCCGCTTCCGCCATGGCTGTCCGTCGTTTTGCCCCCGCGCCCAACGCTCCGGGTGCCCGTGCTGACGTCCTGCCGGGAGAGGGCGCCCGGCGGCGGACCGCCCCGGACCCGGCCGCGCCGTCCTGACGCCCGTGTCGAAGCACCTGAAAAACATCAGCATCGTGGCCGCCGCCACCGTGGCCTCCCGCGTGCTCGGGCTGGTGCGGGAGATGGGCCAGGCCGCGGTGTTCGGCACCAGCGCCCTGAATTCGGCGTTCTATACCGCCTATACGCTGCCCAATCTTTTCCGCCGCCTGCTGGGCGAGGGAGCGTTGACCGCCGCGTTTGTCCCGGCGCTCACGCAGGAGCTGGAGCAGGGGCAGCGGCAGGGGGCCTTCGCCCTGGTCAGCAAGGTGGTGAGCTGGCTCACCCTGGTGACGACGGCGCTGGTCCTGGCCGCCATGGTGTTCTTCCATTGGTCGGGCTGGTGGCTCGCAGGACTCCACCGGCTGGGTCTGGGTGCCGGGACGGTCGGGCGCCTGGATCTCGGCGCGCAACTCACCGTGGTGCTCTTTCCCTACCTGGTGTTCGTCTGCCTGGCGGCCGCCTTCAGCGCGGCCTGCCAGGTGCTCGGGCGCTTCACCGAGCCGGCCCTGTCGCCGATCTGGCTGAACCTTTCCATCATCGGCGCGCTGGGCCTGGGCGCAGGGTGGGCCTGGGGCGTGCCCCAGCGGATGGGGATGCTGTGCGCCGGCGTGCTGCTCGGCGGATTCTTCCAGATGGCGGTGCCGGCCGCGGTGCTGTGGGGCGAGGGCTGGCGGCCCCGTTTCGACCTGAGTCCGGACGAGCGGGTGCGTGACATCCTCCGCCTGATGGGGCCGACCGTGATCGGCTCCGCGATTTACCTGATCAATATCTCCCTGTCCCGGTTTATCGGGCTCTCTCTCAACGACAGCGCCGCCTCGGTGCTCAATCTGGCCACGCGCGTGATGGAGCTGCCCATCGGGGTTTTCACGGCCGCCATCTCCACGGTCATTTTTCCCCTCATGGCCCGGCATGCGGCCCGGGAGGATTGGAGTTCCCTCGGCTCCGACTATCACAAGGGCATGCGGCTGGTGCTGCTCATCAACGTCCCGGCCGCGGCCGGGCTCGCCCTGCTCAGCGAGCCGATCGTCCGGCTGCTGTTCCAGCGCGGGGCGTTTCACGCCAGCGACACCGGCCTGATGACGCCCATTCTGGCGGTGTATGCGCTGGGTCTGCCGTTCCTCTCCTTCACCAGCCTGGCCCTGCGCGGTTTCTATGCCATGCGGGACACCCGCACTCCGGTGCAGGCGGCGGGTCTGAGCTTCCTCACCAACCTTGTCCTCAGCGTCATCCTCATGCACTGGTTTTCCACCGCCGGGCTGGCGCTCGCCAGCAATGTGGCGGTGGTGGTGCAGGCCCTGTACCTCCAGCATCATCTGCGGCGGCGGCGGCCCGATTTCCATTTTGCCCCGCAGGTGCCCAACCTGGGCAAGATACTGCTTGCCACCCTCATCATGGGGGCGGGTGTCTGGGCCGGGCACAGCCTGATCGGTCACCTGGCGTTGTCGCCGCGCTGGCGGGACTGGCTGTCGGTCGCCGGGCTGATCCCCGTGGCCGCGGCGGTCTACGCCGGTGCGGTCTGGCTCCTTCGCGTCGAGGGGCGGGCGGCGGCGGAGCAGGGCTTCGCCCGCCTGCTTCGCCGCCGCCAAGAGCCATGATCCGGGCAGGAGCCGGGCATAAAAAAACCCGCGGGCGGTGCCGCGGGTTCGGGAAAAGGGCAGCGAGCGGGGGGCTCAGGCCTTGGTGACCAGGCCGGCCTTGATGGCCTT
>CAISJA010000228.1 GCA_903885525.1 uncultured Opitutaceae bacterium | reverse complement strand
GACCGAGATGAAGGGCAGCGTCAGCGAGTCGTCGCCGCTCAACACCGTGACGGAATCGCCGCAGGCCTGGATGATCTGATCGACCCGGTCCACCGTGCCGCCGGCCTCCTTGACATGATTGACGTGGGCATACTTGGCGCGCAGCCGGGCGATGACCGGCACGCCGATTTCCACCCCGCAACGCCCGGGAATGGAGTAAAGCACGATCGGCTTGTCGGTGGCTTCGGCGATGGCGCAGAAGTGCTGGAACAGGCCCTCGGGGGTCGGGCGGTTGTAATACGGCGCCACCACCAGCATGGCGTCGGCCCCGGCCTCATGGGCGGCGCGCGTGAGGCCGATCGCTTCCTTCGTGCTGTTGGAGCCGGTGCCGGCTATGACCGGGACACGTCCGCGGGTCCGGGCGATCACGCAACGCACGACCTCCATGTGCTCCTCGTGATCCAGGGTGGGGGACTCCCCGGTGGTTCCGACCGGCACCAGGCCGTTGATCCCCTGTTTGATTTGCCAGTCCACCAATCTTTGCAGCTCGTCGTAGGCGACGGCGCCGCGTTGGAATGGCGTGACGAGGGCGGTGATGGCTCCGGTGAATGGGCGGGACTTCTTCATGGAAAGGATGGCGGGAGGGCGTTGGACGCGGAGGCCAGACAAAGCACAGCTTCCCAACCGGTTCACGCCCAAAATTCTGCCGCCTGGCCATCGGTCGCTTGCCACCCGCACTGCTCTCCTCGACAGCGAGGGAGAGCGAACCTCCGCTGAGCGGGCCGCGCTTCCCCCCGCGGGGCTGACTGCGGTCCGGAAATTTGCGAGGCGCACCGCCAATCGCTGCGAAGTTTCCTAACCCATTTTCCCCGAATTAATAGACACGGTCATGCTCCGGTCCGGGCGAATTCTAAACACCCGTATCTGGGGCAGCGTTTTTAGGGCTTGGTTTTTATGGCCGGGGACGGTTTAACCAGCGTTTCATCTATGTCGTTGGCATTACTTTTCGCCGGTCAGGGAGCCCAGAAAGTGGGCATGGGGAAGTCTCTTTATGAAGGGTCGGTCGCGGCGCGCGCCCTCTACGATGAAGCGGATTCCACCTTGGGCTGGAGCCTGACGAAGGTCAGTTTTGCCGGTCCAGAAACCGAGCTGACGCAGACCAAAATCTGCCAGCCGGCCCTGTTTGTGCATGGGCTGGCGATGTGGGCGGCGATGCAGGAGCAAGGCAGTCTCCCGGAGGTGAAATTCGCCCTTGGACTAAGCCTGGGGGAGGTCACGGCGTTGACGGCGGCCGGGGTGTTTGATTTTGCCACAGGCCTCAAGGTCGTGGCGGAACGCGGCCGTCTGATGCAGACCGCCTGCGAACAATCGGTCGGCGGGATGGCTGCGATCATCGGCGAGGAGCGCGCCCGCGTCCAGGAGGTTTGCCGCCTCTTCGGGATTGAGGCGGCCAATTTCAACGCCCCGGGGCAGATCATTGTCTCGGGCGAAAAGGCCCGCGTCGACGCGCTGGTGGCCGCTGCCAGGGATCATGGCCTCAAGCGCGTCCTGCCGCTCAACGTCGCCGGGGCCTACCACAGCCGCCTGATGGAGCCGGCCCGTGCTGCCTTTGCGCAGTTTCTCCAGGAGGTGCCGTTCCTTCGCCCCGCCTTCACCGTCTTCACCAACACCACCGGACGGGCCGTCAGCGAGCCGGCGGAGATCCGCACGGCCCTTGTCCGCCAGGTGGTCTCCTCCGTGCTCTGGGAAGACTGCCTGCGCAGTGCCGTCGCCGCCGGGGCGACCGAATTCCGCGAATGCGGCCCGGGCGGCGTTCTCGCCGGCCTGGCCCGGCGCACCGAGAAATCCTGGACGGTCAAGTCCTACGCCGACTACGCCGACCTGGCGACCTGATCATGCCCGCCCGCCTCACCAGAAATTTCTGCATCATCGCCCACGTCGACCACGGCAAGACGACGCTGTCCGACCGGCTGCTCGAATACACCAGCACGGTGACCAAGCGGATGATGACCGACCAGCATCTCGATGCCATGGATCTGGAGAAGGAGCGCGGCATCACGATCAAGATGCATCCGGTGGTGATGAACTACCCGGCGAAGGACGGAAAAATCTACAAGCTGCACCTCACGGACACGCCCGGCCATGTGGATTTCTCCTACGAGGTTTCGCGTTCGCTGGCCGCCTGCGAAGGGGCGCTGCTCCTGATCGACGCCGCGCAGGGGGTGGAGGCCCAGACGGTGGCCAACGCCCACCTTGCCTTTGCCCAGGGCCTGAAGGTCATCCCGGTCATCAACAAGATCGATTTGCCGAGCGCGAACCTCGACCTTTGCATCAAGCAGCTGGAGGACATCCTCTCCATTCCGGGCGAGGAGGCGATCCTCGCCAGCGGAAAGTCCGGCATCGGCATCCAGGACATCCTTGAGGCCGTGGTGAGCCGCATCCCGCCCCCCCGCTGGACGAATTACCCGACGACGCGCATCCTCGTCTTCGACTCAAAGTACGATTCCTACCGCGGGGTCATCTCCCACGGCCGGGTGTTTTCCGGCTCCATCAAGGCCGGTGACATGATGATGCTGATGAGCACCGGGCAAAGGTCGGAGATCAAGGAGGTCGGGGTTTTCCGTCCCGGCATGGAGAAGGTGTCGCACCTCGGTCCCGGCGACGTCGGCTACATCGTCAGCAACATCAAGAGCACCGAGGACATCAAGATCGGCGACACCATCACCCTGGCGAACAAGCCGGCGGCGGAAATGCTTCCGGGCTACAAGGAGGTGCATCCGATGGTCTATTGCGGCCTGTACCCGCTTGAATCCAGCGACTACGAGAAACTCAAGGTCGCCCTGGGCAAGCTCCGCCTGAATGATTCCGCCCTGATCTACTCCTCCGAGACCTCGGTGGCGCTGGGCTTCGGCTTCCGCTGCGGCTTCCTCGGCCTCCTCCACATGGAGGTCATCATGGAACGCATCCGGCGCGAGTACGACGTGGACATCATCTCCACCTACCCGAGCGTGGTGTACAAGGTGACCAAGCACGGCGGCGAGGTCATCGAGGTGGACAACCCCGTCAATCTCCCCGATCCGGCCTCCATCCTGGAAATCTCCGAGCCCACCATCAAGGCCTCGATCCACATCCCGAACGAATTCATGGGCGACATGCTCAACCTCGTGATGGAAAAGCGCGGCACCTGTGAGCACACCGACACGCTCGATTCCAGCCGCGTGATGCTCACCTGCCTGCTCCCGCTGAACGAAATCCTGGTCGATTTCAACGACCGCCTGAAAAGCATCACCCGCGGCTACGGCTCCATGGATTATGAGCTCGGCGAGTACCGCGTATCGGACCTCGTGAAGATGGACATCAT
>CAISJA010000227.1 GCA_903885525.1 uncultured Opitutaceae bacterium | reverse complement strand
TCAATCCCTGTGCAGGTTTACCTTTAGCCCAACAGCTTGAGTGCCGTCTGTGAGCTTTGGTTGGCCTGCGCCAGCATGGCCGTCCCGGACTGGACCAGGACGTTCCATCGGGCGAGTTGCGTTGACTCTGCGGCCACATCCACATCCATGATCCGGCTGTTGGCGGCCGCCAGGTTCTCCTGGTTGACCGTCAGCACCTGGGAGGCAAAGCCCAAGGTGCTCTGGTACGCGCCGTTTTTGGCTCGATCCGTGGCGAGGCTCTGAATGGCCGTGGTGATCCCCGACAGGGTGCCGATCGCGAGCCCGCTGGTTTGCGTGTTCAGATCGATGCCGTTGATGGTGGTGGTCTGGCTCCCGCTTTCGGTGGTGGTCACCGTCAGGTTCGAAGAGCCGAACAGGGCATTGCCGTTGAACGATTCCTGGGTCAGGTTGCCCAACTCCGTGCTGAGCTGCGCGAACTCCGTGCTATAGTTCGCCAGATCCGAGGCGTTCTTGGTGGTATCCAGGTGCAGGGTGGAGAGCTGGCTCATACGATCGAGCACCTTGGCCGCCACACTGAGCACACCGTCCTGGGTCTGCAGGAAGGAGACCGTGTTTCCAATGTTGTTGGACGTTGTGGCCGAACGATTGGCCGCAGCAGACAACTTCATGGAGACCGCGAGACCGCCTGCGTCATCGGCAGGATTGACGATTTTCTGACCGCTCGAAAGCCGGTTAAGGCTTTTTTGCAGGTTGGCACTGGAGGCAGCCAGATTGCTGGCCGCGACCGTTGCCGCGTAGTTTGTGTTAATCACGACTGACATGTTGGTATCTTTCCTTGATAAATGCGACGTTCCGTAGTCGCCACGGGCCTGTTGGGACAGCTCGGGCCGCGCTGTTTGTGGCTGGTGCCACAAAGTGGGGGCTCATACCGCCGTAAGGCGGCACGAGCAAAATTGGCTCCTTGGCTAGACGTTCTTGAGGGAACTCAGACCATTGACCCCGACCCTGGAGGGACACTTGCACTGAACCAGGGCTCCGACCAAGCCGGCGGTTACTCCGGCCTGATCAGCGGATCAGTGGACCGGTCAACCGAGCAGCTTGAGCGCGGTCTGGGCGCTCTGGTTGGCCTGGGCGAGCATGGCCGTGCCGGACTGGACCAGGACATTGAAGCGGGCGAGCTGGGTCGACTCCGACGCGACGTCCACATCCATGATCCGGCTGGTGGCAGCCGCCAGGTTCTGCTGGTTGATGGTGAGCACCTGGGAGGAGAAACCCAGCGTACTCTGGGAGGCGCCGTTCTTGGCGCGATCCGTGGCGAGGCTTTGGATGGCCGTGGTGATGCCCGAAAGGGTGCCGATTGCCAGCCCGGTGGTCTGCGCGCTCATATCAATGATGCTGAGGGTCGTGGATTGGGTACCAGCCTCATTGGTGTTGATAATTAATGCGGTGCTGCTCCCGAAGAGGGCGTTGCCGTTGAACGACTCTTGGGTCAGGTTGCTCAGCTCCGAATTGAGCTGGGTGAACTCCGTGCTGTAGTTCGCTAGATCGGACGCATTCTTGGTCGTGTCGAGGTGCAGGATGGCGAGCTGGCTCATGCGGTCGAGGACCTTGGAGGCCACATTGAGCACACCGTCCTGGGTCTGCAGAAACGAAACTGCGTTGCTAATGTTGTTGGCTGCCACCGCGGAACGGTTGTTCGCAGCGGACAGTTTCATGGCAACGGCGAGTCCGCCGGCATCGTCGGCGGGGGTGGCGATTTTTTGCCCGCTCGAAAGCCGGTTCAGGCTCTTCTGCAGGTTGGCACTCGAAGCAGCGAGATTGTCCGAGGCAATCGTCGCGGCGTAGTTGGTATTGATGATGACTGACATGTTAATCTTCCTTGATTTATAAATGCGACGTCCGTGTCGCAGTCGGCTCCAGGTTTGCGGCCCTGGTGCGTACCGGCCTTGTGTCTGATTCGCGGCAGGTGAAGTATCGTCGCGGAGCTGAAAAAGATTTAGCGCAATCTTCAGATTTTTTCTGCGCCGGCCGGATTGGCATGCCTAAGGCTAAGCCGAGGGACATTTGAAACCCACTTCCCCTCACTAGGCAAAAAGTTCCCCCGCCGCCGGCGCGGTGTCGTTTAATTCCACCACCGTCGCGCCGATACTGAGAACATCCGCCTCATTCCTTTCCGCTCCTCCCTCCCATGTCAGGCATCCAAGTTTCCGGACTTCTTTCGAACCAAGCCTTCGATTGGAAGAGCGTGGTCGACCAGCTGATTGCGGCGGACAGTATCCCGCTGACCAATCTGCAGACCCAGCAGACCACCAACACCTCCAAGGTCACGGCCCTGAGCAGCCTACAGACCGACCTGACCAACCTGCAGACTTCCTTGCAAAACATCCGGGCCGGCAATTTATTCTCTGCCCGGGTGGTCTCCAGCGATACGGCCAACACCACCTGGTCCTCCACTTCCTCGACCGGGGCGACGCTCGGGACCTACACCTTTGCCGTCCAAACCCTGGCCTCCCGGGCGCTAACCCAGGGGAAAGCGAACCTGAGCGCGGGGCTCGGCACCGCCACCGACGGATCGGACATCACGCTGGGCAGCATGAATACGGCGACCGCCTTCCAAGCCGGCACTTTGACGGTCAATGGCAACCAGATTACGGTCACCGCCGCCGAGAGCCTCAAGGATGTGTTTACGGCCATCGCCGCGGCCACGGGGGGCGACGTGACCGGCAGCTACGATCCGGCCCACGATCAGGTGTCCCTCACGAGCGGAAGCGGGGCCGGCATCGTGCTGGGTTCCGCCAATGACAGCAGCACTCTCCTCACGGCCCTGAAACTCTACAACAATGGCTCAAGCACGGTCACCAGCGCGACCAGCCTCGGTACCATCAAGACAGGGGCGACCCTGGCTTCCGCGGGTTTTTCCACCCCGTTCAATGGCGCGCTCACCGGGGGCACCGGGGATGGCAGCCTCAAGATCAACGGTGTCACCATCAATTACAGCATCAACACCGATACCGTTTCCACCCTCATGGGCCGGATCAATAATTCTGCCGCGGGGGTGACCGCTTCCTACGACAGCGCCACCAACCGCTTCAATCTCACCAACAACAATACCGGTGACTTCGGCATGGGCCTGCAGGACACAACGGGAAACCTGCTGGCGGCCATGGGCCTGACGGCGGGACTGGGCACCTTCCAGCGGGGTTCCAACGCCACCTACACCGTCAATGGCGGCCCCCTGCTGACCAGCACCTCCAACACTTTGGATGCCTCCTCGCATGGGATCACCGGTTTCAGCGTGATCGTGAACAGCGTTTCCACGCAGACACTGAGCGTGCAGAGCGACACGACCGGGATGCAGAATGCCATCCAGGATTTCATCACCAAGTTCAACACCGTGCAGAACGACATCAGCACCGATGTGAAGACTGCCATCAATGCGTCCTCCGTGAGTACTTCGGTGCTGACCGGCAACCTCGAGGTGGAGGGCTGGGCCAGCAGCCTGCAGTCGCTGGCCTTCGCAAAGATTCCCGGGATCAGCCAGACGGTGACCAGTTTGTCCAGCCTCGGTGTCGATTTTGACGGGCAGACGCTCAACGGCAATCTGCTGGTGAAAGACAGCACCGCGCTTTCCAACGCGCTGACCCAGAATCCCGCGGATGTGCAGGCCTATTTTAACAACACCGGCGGGTTGGTGGACAAGCTGTATGGCTACATCACCCATGCGAAAGCCTCCAACACTCAGCAGCAGGACACCATCAACAAGAGCAACACCGGACTGGCCACGCAGATTACGAATATGCAGGCCAAGCTGGCCGATGAGCGCACCACCCTGACAAACTCATTCATTGCGATGCTGGATGCCCAGTCCAAGGCCCAGTCACAATCCTCCTCCCTGACCGCTTCCTTCTTCCAAAACAACAACAGCAACACCGTTTGCTGGGTGGCGCGGGTGGTGTACGGGCCGCAGAATCCGCTCTGGCTCCTTTTCCGCCATTGGCTGCAAACCCGGGCTCCGACCTGGTTTTTCCGGGCCTACCGGCGCTATGGGCACGATTTCGCCTGCTGGTTGGAAGACAAACCGGCCTGCCGGGCCGGTGTGCGGCTATGGATGGATGCCCGCATCCGGCGGATGCTTCAGCCCTGAACCTGAAACATCGCCGCCCCCGGCCCAAACTGCCATCTTTCATGCCACTTTCTCTTTTGCCTCCCTGGCGACGACGCACCGCGGTCCGGCCCGGATCTTTTCGCACCGGGCTTGCCGCCGGCTTGCTGAGCTGCGGCACCCTGCTCTTATCCGCTTGTGCGCATCGTCCGCCCCTGACTGATCAGGCCCGGGTCGGCCCCTTTTACACACCCCGCAATTTTACCGGGGAAATGATTTTGCCCGTCTCGGTCCACCGGGTTCTGGTGCTGCCAGTCTTTGCCGGCACAGTGGCGCCGCCGGAAACCGCCCTAACCTTGGACACCCTGCTGGTGACGGCCCTGAACCGTCAGATGCGTTTCGAAGTGGTGACGGTGGGCAGGGAAGAGGCTCGTCGTCGCCTGGGGGCGGCAGAATTTTCCGCCGTTTCAGCCCTGCCGCACGGCCTGCTCGATCACTTGCGGGACTATTACGGCTGCGATGCGGTGATGTTCATCGATCTGACCGTCTATCAACCCTATTACCCGCAGGTAATCGGGTTGCGCGCCAAGCTGGCGGTCGTCAAAGACCTGCACCTTATTTGGAATTTCGACGAGGTCTTCTCGGCGGCCAACCCCGCGGTGATGAACAGCGTCCGGCGTTACTATTTTCGGGAAGACACCCGGGCGAGTGTGCCGGCGGATTTTTCCGCCACGGCCTTGCAAAGTCCCGGCCGCTTCGCGGACTATGCGGCCGAGGCCATGTTCCGGACCCTGCCGCCCCGCTGATTCCGGTTGGCAAAGCGGGACTGAATTGCGAAAATCTCGCTAAAGTCACCCAGCATCCTGACGATATTGCTCACTGAACCCAACGGCGTTCCCTGTAGCCCCAATCAGAGGCTGACCGTTCCAACGAAGCCCATGATTAATTCAACGTCCTCATCCAATCAGGCGGCGCGCCCGGAACCAACGGTGTCGCCTCCGCCCAAAACCATCCTCAAAGGACCTGGAACCGATCATTTTTCCGCCGCGAATTCCACCGCCCTGCGCGCGGCCCTCGGCAGCCAGCCGGAGGTGCGCCCCGAAGTGGTGGCGCGCGGCCGTGCCCTGGCGGCCGATCCCGCCTACCCCTCGCCCGCGATCGTCCGGCAGATCAGCCAGCAAATCCTCAATTCCCCCGATCTCACCCAGGGAGGAGCGTGATCTACCATGCTCTCACATGATTGTGCCCGCGCTTATCGTGCCAACACCGTCCTCACCGCCAGCCCGGGACAGTTGGTTCTGCTGATGTACGACGGGGCCTTGAAGGCTCTGGCCGTGGCCCGCGAAGCCTGCGGGCGACCCGAGGCCGAATATCAACGCATCGCCGTCATCAACAGCCAGCTCATCAAGGCCCAGCAAATCATCGCCGAGCTGCGGAATACCCTGAACATGGAGGCCGGCGGCGACTTCGCGCAGACCTTGGACCGGCTGTACGACTACTACAACCGCCGGTTGCTGGAAGCCAATCTGCAAAAGAAGGTGGAGCCGATCATCGAGGTTGAGCGACTCCTCGGCGAACTGCGTTCGGCCTGGGCCGAGATGCTGCGCAACCAGGACAATCCGCAATCTCCCAATCGCCTGGGCGGCGGAGCCCGGCATGTGGCCTGATGGACACCCCCGTCCAGAAAGCCCTGCGTCTGCTCGCCGCGCTGGAGGACCTGGCCGGCCAGGAGAGCGCCTGCATGCGCAACCGCGCCTTCGTTGAGGCTGTGGCGGCGACCGAGCGGTCCGCCCCTTTGGTGCGGGCCCTGGTGGAACTGGCCGACGATGAGGGGGTGCTGGCCTTGCGGCCCCGCGTGCAGACTTTGCTGGATCGACGCCGGGAAAGCGCCAGCCTGCTCGATGCCCACCTGGCCCGCTTGCAGTCGGAAATGCGCCGGGTTGATGCAGCCCGGACCCGCCTGACCAGGATCGCCCCGGTGTATCTTCGCGGTGTGACCAGTCTGCGGAGCAGCCTGAATGCCGCGGTCTAGGCGTTCGTCCGCGGCCTGTCGCCGCTTCCGCCCGGGCGAAGCAGCCGCGAAGGGAGAGGGCGCGCCCGCACTTTGCCCGCCATCCGGATCAGACCGGCCTCAGCTCACGGCGGCGACGCGGCCGGCTTCGGCCAGCGAGATGTTGTCCGCCAGCCCATTCGGAGCGAGGTCAAGCTTCGCCGGCGGTCCGCCCATCCATTCTGCCGCGATTTTGCGGGCTTCCCTGGTCCAGTCCACATCGGGCCGGGTGAAGACGGAGCGGACGGTATTGCGATCGCTGCCGGTCCAGGACAGGGCGGCCTTCAGGCAGGGGGAGCCATCGGCCAGAACGTAGCCTTGCAGCAAAATGGAACCGCGCGGTTCGGATTTTCCCCCCTCGGGCAACCGGACGGAGAGGAGCAGGCGGGCCAGCCCCAAATGATAGTTGACCGAGCGGGCATTTTCCCACGATCCGTCCGACGGCGACGGATCGTCGGCGGCAATGGCGCGCTCCAGGTCGGAGAGGAAGGAAAGCAATCGGCTGGGCATGGCGGGTTGGGCTGCGGCCATAGGGCTGGGTAGACACCCCATCGGCACCATTCCAGGCGACTTGAGACAAACCGCTTAATCTTTGCAAATTTAGTCCGATACTGGCCCTTCTGCCCTGCCCTGCATGAATTCTTCCTCCAGCTTCCACCCGGTAACAGCCACCGGTAGATCAGTTCATCTCCTCTGTAGAGGCGCTGGCTGGAGGGAGCCGGGAAGGCCGGGAGCCGATGGACGCAGGTTTTGTTTGATCCGGTGTGGGGGGCAGACTATCGCTGACCCTTCCCCCCAACCCGCTCCTGCGCCTCCCTGATGTCCTTTGATAAAGTCCTCATCGTCGAAGACGAGCCTGTCGTCCGCAGCCTGCTGACGGAGATTTTCTCGCGCCGGAAATTCTCCGTTGCCGCGGCGGAGACCCTGGCGCAGGCGGATACGCTGCTGCTCAAGGATTCATTCGACCTGGTGATGCTCGACATCCGACTGCCCGATGGCGACGGCCAGCAGTTCCTCGAGAGGCTGGCGGCCCTGCCGGAGCGGCCGCTGGTGATGATGGTGACGGGCTACGGCTCCATCGAATCCGCCGTCTCCTGCATGCGTGCCGGTGCCTTCGACTATGTATTGAAGCCCTTCACCCCCTCGCAGATCGACATCATCATCAAGAAGGCACAATCTTACCGGCAGCTGCTGCAGGTCAACAAGCTGCTGAGTGACCAGGCGGCGGAGGATGAGGGCGGCATCGTCGGCCGCAGCCCGGTCCTTCTGCGGCTGCGGCAGCTGATCGAGCGCGTCGCCCCGACGGACGCCACCGTCCTCATCACCGGTGAGAACGGCACGGGCAAGGAGATGGTCGCGCGCGAGCTCTACCGGCGCAGCCCGCGCCGGCAGAATCCCTTCATCAAGGTCAACTGCGCCGCCATTTCCGAGAACCTGATCGAGAGCGAATTCTTTGGCCACGAGCGCGGTGCCTTCACCGGCGCCACGGACCGGCGTGAAGGCCGCTTTGAGCTGGCCCACCAAGGCACGCTCCTGCTCGACGAGGTGAGCGAGATCCCCGCCAATCTCCAGGCCAAGCTGCTGCGCGTCTTGCAGGAGCGGGAATTTGAGCGCGTGGGCGGCAACCGCACCATCAAGGTCAACGTCCGCATCATCGCCACCTCCAACCGCGACCTGATCAGTTACGTGGAAAAAGGACAGTTTCGCCAGGATCTGTATTACCGGCTGAATGTTTTCCCCGTGCATGTCCCGGCGTTGCGCGAGCGGGGCGACGACATTCTGCCCCTTGCCGGGCATTTCCTCGCCCGCTTTGCGCGGCGTTTTGGCGTCAAGGTGACGGGTTTTTCCGATTCGGCCCAGGGCGCGATGCTCGCCTACCGCTGGCCGGGCAACGTCCGCGAATTACAGAACACCATCGAGCGGGCGGTGATCCTGACGGAGGCTGGCCACCCGGTTTCCGCCGCGGCCCTCGGTCTGCCTCTCGTCGGCCAGGCCAGCAGCTCGGCGGGAGAGTCGCTGCTCAACGCCAGCCAGCCCTTTGACTTTGAGCCGCAGGCGGTCGCCGTGGCGGAGCCGGAGCCGCTCCCCGCCTCCGCCGCGTCCCTGACCCGCGCGGACGGGACCGTCCTCACCATCGCCGAACTGGAAAAGCAGGCGATTGCCAATGCTCTCGTCCAGACCGAGGGCAACCGGACCAAGGCCGCCGATCTTTTGGGCATCAGCATCCGCACCCTCCGCAACAAATTGCAGGAGTATCGTGATGCGGGGGCTCCGATCGAGACTCCGGTCGGGACGGACTAGATCCCGGGGCCGGATTGAGGCCCCGGCGGCAAATTACACCGGCCCGAACGAAATTACCGTTAAATCGACGGTGGGTTGGGCCGATAGGGCAGGGAACAGGCTGATTGTGGCCTCCAAGCATTTCTACTATGTCCGCCACCCAGGAAGTTTCCGAAAGTCTGATCCGCGACAATATTTCGCGCGCCATCAGCGACGTCTTCAAAACGATGCTCAGCCGCAAGGCCGAGCTGTCGCGCAAGGCCGCCTTGGGCGACGGCGCCAGTTGGCCGCCGGCTCCCAGCGATGGCGGCGAAGCCACGCCGCAGGTGGTCGGCACCGTGGGGTTCCTGGGCGACATCAACGGCCTGCTCTACCTGTACCTTCCGCTGCCCTTTGCGGTCCTCGTCACCAGCCATCTTCTCGGGATGACGGATGCCGAGATCGAGGAGGCCGGCGACGAGGTGATCAACGACGCCATCGGCGAACTGACCAACATGACGGTGGGCAGCTTCAAGAACGGACTCTGCGACGCGGGTTTCCCCTGCAAGCTCACCATCCCGTCCATTTTGCGGGGCAGCAATTTCAGCATCGAGCCCATCAGCTCGGCGCGACGCTATATCTACCACTATGACTGTGGCGGCCATACGATTGTCACCGATATCCTGATCAAGACCGACAACGCCGAATCCAACTGATTTCGAAACGCCATGCGCAACAAAATCCTCACTGTCGACGATTCCAAGACCGTCCGCATCATCGTGCGGAAGGCCTTCAAGCCCTATGACT
>CAISJA010000226.1 GCA_903885525.1 uncultured Opitutaceae bacterium | reverse complement strand
GCGGCATAGGCGGCAAAGCGGGGCATCGGGCTGGTGGCACCGCCGCCGGACAGATTGATGATCCGTCCGGAGCGCTGCGGGCTCATGTGGCGGATGGCCTGCTGGCAAATGAGCAGGGTGCCGGTGAGGTTGACCTGCAGGGTGCGGCACCATTCCCCGAGGGCGATATCCGCCGTGGGGCCGATGGGGCCGAGGATGCCGGCGTTGTTCACGACCGCCTGGACCGGGCCCAACCGGGCGCCGGCGGCGAAGAGCGCAGCCACGTCAGCGGGATCGGAGACGTCGCAGGTCAGACCCTGCAACTGCTGTCCGGGCTGCAGTCGGGCAGTGAGCTGGCCGCGGGTCGCTGCGACGTCGGTGGCAGTGCGGGCGCAGAAGGTCACATGGGCACCTTCGGCCAGGAAGGCCTCGACGATGTGGCGTCCCAAGCCCTGGCTGCCGCCGGTGACGATGATGTTGTGTCCGGGCAGTTTCATGGCGTTCGCGGAGGAGGTAGGGGTCAGCGCAGGGCGGTGGTCACGACAATTCGCCAGGCCGGGCGGGTCAGGCTTTGGCGGGGCGCCGGTAGAGGGTTACCTGATGGCCGAACAGCCAGTACTGCCCCACGCGGGTGAGGTGGGCCTCGCACCAGGTCTTCAGTTCCGGGTAGAGGCGGCGCATCTGCTGGTCGTAGGGCCAGTAGCCGTTGCCCGGCATCTGGTCGGTGAGCATAACGAAGTCGCACAGCTTGACCTTGTAGAAGACGTTCGCGTCCTTTTCGGCGAGGATGCTGTCGGGCAACTGCACCACAAACTGCACCCAGACCTTTTTTCGCTCGAAGCAGATGACCTGGAGGGTAGGGGCGTCAAAATAGTCCACCACCTGATCGATGGCGATGCTGGGGTTGGCTATTCCGCCGGTGCGGCTCGCCTCGAAGATGTAGTCGGCGATGGAGTTGATCTGGCGGGCGCTCGCGATGAACTCCGGGCTGTGGGGCGGCTGCAACTGGCGGGAGACAAAGAAGGACTCTCCGGCGACGATGGCGCCACCGGCCAAGAGAGTCGCAGCCCATCGGCTGCGGGATCCGTCCAGTCCCGGCTCGACCCGGCACCAGAGCTGTGCCCAGAGCCAGAGGATGAGCAGCACGGCACCCGGCGCGAGGATGCCGAGCACATAGGCGGACTTTTGGCGGTGGAAGCCGAGCACGGCGGCTGGCATCAACAGAAAAACGAGCGCGACAAACAGCCAGCCCGAGGGGAGCGGGCCCAGGACCGGTTTCCGTCGCAGCAGGGCCAGGGCACCGAGGACGGCGGTGATAGTGGCCGCGCAGGCCAGGAAATACGTGCCTAGCTGCATGTCCAACAGGTGGCCGAAGATGAACCGGGCCGACGTCCAAGCGGACATCCCCTGCGCCCGGACGTCGCCTTCAGCGCCCGAGATGTGGCCGACCCAATAGTAGGTGTAGATGCCCTGGCGGTTGAGCCAGAGCAGGGGCACGGCGAGGGCGGAGGCGACAGCGCCAGCCAGCAGCAAGTTTCGCAGACGCAGACCGCGCTCGGGGCCGGCCAGGATCCACGCTAGGCTGACGACGAAAATTGCTCCGAAATACACCCCGGTGAGGAATCGCTCCAAAATGGTAACGCCGATGCTGATGCCGAGGGCGAGGGACCAGCGGGTGGAGCGGAAGCCTTCGGTGAGCAGGGCCAGGATCGAGGTGATGCCCATCAGGCACATGGCGCCGTGGTCGAGACGGAAATCCACGGCGCTGCCCGCCTCAGGCGTCCAGGGCCACGCGAGGCAGAGCAGCAGGCCGAATCCCAGCCAACCCAGCGTCCTCGAGCCGGTCAGCCGGGGAATGCCCGCCAGCACGGCGAACTGCCAGGCGAGAAAGACCAGCATGTTCAGGCTGAGGGCGGCGCTGCGGGAAGGTGAACCGGCCATCCAGAAAACCAACACGGCGGAGAAGTCGTGCAGGGTGCCCTGCAGGGCGGTCTTGGACAGGGCCGCCTTGAGTCCCACGAACAGGCCCTGCCCCA
Source organism: uncultured Opitutaceae bacterium (assembly GCA_903885525.1). Lineage (GTDB taxonomy): Bacteria > Verrucomicrobiota > Verrucomicrobiia > Opitutales > Opitutaceae > Didemnitutus. Next base: position 2,491 of record CAISJA010000226.1, on the reverse strand, counting down.
GGGTCTGCTGGTAGGCGGTGTAAGATTCGGCCAGATACTGAATCTGGTCATTCCAGCGCGGGTAGTATCCGGCGTGGTGCCGGGAGGTCAGCCGGTCGAAGAGGAGGAATTCGCCGAGCATCAGGCCGGCAGCCGCCAACCAGAGCCACCGGGTGAAAGGGCGGGAAGGGGAGGCGTTCATCGGCCGGAGGCGGGGTCGGCCCGGGCGGCAAAGATCCAGGGGTTCGACTCCAGCCAGCGCAGCGTGCGGATGATCCCCTGCCGGATCGTCAGTTTGGGTTGCCAGCCCGTGGCCCGGATTTTGGCAGTGTCGAGGAAGATGAAAGGATTGTCCCCGATCCACCCGCGCCGGCCCCCCGTGTATTCCAGGCGCGGCTGCAGGCCGAGGGCAGCGCAGATATGGGCCACGCTTTGGTTGACCTCCACGAACTCCGGAGTGCCGAGGTTGTAGACGCCGGTGCGGTGCGGGGCCTGCCGGGCGGTGTGGGTGCGGGTGACGTGGAGCATGGCGTCGAGGCAGTCCTGGATGTAAAGGTAACTCTTGCGCTGCGTGCCGTCGCCGAGGATGCGCAGGTGGTCGGGATGGGAGAGCAACTGGCGGTAGAAATCGTAGATGTGGCCGTGGGTGTAGCGCTCGCCCAGCAGGGAGACGAAACGGAAGACATAGGCCTCGTCGAGCTGGCCCCCTTCGGCGTAGGAAGAGAGCAGGGCTTCGCCGGCGACCTTCGAGGCGGCGTAGAGCGAGGTCTGGATGGGGAATCCCTCGTTTTCCGGCGTGGGGTGCTCCGGGGTGACCAGCGCCTCGCCGTAGACCGAGCCGGTGGAGGAGAACGCGATCCGGCGCACGCCGTTCGCCCGCATGGACTCGAGGACGTGGAAGGTCGCCACGGTATTCTGTTCCAAGTCGCGCTGGGGATGGTTCCACCCGTCCTTGATATCGGCATTGGCAGTCAGGTGAAAAACGAAGTCCGCCCCGTGCATGGCAGCGGTGAGGGCCGGCAGATCGAGGTTGTCACCGCGAATCAGACGGAAGCGCGGCTGGGCCACGGCCCCCGCCAGGAAGCGTTCCTGGCCGGTGGAAAAATTATCCCAACCGGTGACGGTAACGCCATCCGCCAGGAGGCGGTCGGCGAGGTTGGAGCCGACGAAGCCGGCGGCCCCGGTGACAAAGGCATGCTGCATGCGCACCTTAGTTGTCGAAGCCCACGGCGCGGTCGACGATGAACTTGGGTCGTTGCCGGACCTCCTCGTAGATGCGGCCGATGTATTCGCCGAGGATTCCGACGCTGATCAGCTGGATGCCCCCGAGGAAGGAGATCAGGATGACCAGGGTCGGGTTGCCCCAGAGGATCTGCCAGCCCATGAGCTTGTAAAAGAGGTAGACCGTCATGAGCAGGAAGGAGAATCCGGCGATGACGAAGCCCATGATGGTGCTCAGCTGCAGGGCGTAGGTGCTGAAGCAGAAGATGCCATTGAAGCCGATGCGCAGGGAGCCGAAAAAGCGGTTGTACTTGGTCTCCCCGGCATGCCGCGACGGACGGTCAAAGGGAAGGAGCACTTGCCGGAAACCGACCACGGCCACCATGCCGCGGAGAAAGCCGTGTGTTTCCTTGAGGCGAACGAGCTCATCGACCACTCGGCGCGAGAGCAGGCGGAAGTCGCCGGTGTTGGGCGGAATCTGGACGTCCGCGATTTTGTTGATGACCTTGTAGCCGACGGCGGCGACGGTGCGCTTGATCCACGGCTCGCCGGAGCGCTGCCGACGCTGGGGCAGCACGATGTCGTGGCCCTCGCGCCAGCTCGCGACCATGGCGGTGATCAGCTCGGGCGGGTCTTGCAGGTCCACGTCCATGACGATGACAGCGTCCCCGCGAGCATATTCGAGGCCCGCCAGAGTGGACATGGGCTGGCCGAAGCGCCGGGAGAATTTCAGGAGCTTGATGCGCGGGTCGGTCTCCCGGGCCGCGAGGATGACCGACTCGGTCCGGTCGGGCGAGGGATCGAGCGCGAAGATGATCTCATAGTCCGGGGTGAGCGGGGCGAGAATGGGCTGGAGACGCCGGAGGAATTCCGGGACGTTTTTCTCCTCCTTGTAGACCGGGACGACGAGGGAGAGATGCATGGGGTGACCGTATTCTGCACGGAGCGGGCCGGGAAAATCAATCTCAGGCGTTCGGCGCTGAGCGGGAGCGGAGACCGACCCGCCAGAGAAATTCCAGAAAAGCGCTCCGGCGGAGATAGCGAAGCAAGCGGGGATGGCGTTCCAGTTCGACGGCCGGGAAGGGGCGTCCCTGGGTGCGCTCGCGGAGGCGGGTGATTTCCTGCTGGCCGGTGCTGTGCATGAAGGCGGCGGTCTTCTGGGCGGCGTGGGAACGGAAACAGGCAAGAAAATAGGGCACCCGGACGATCCGGGCACCGGCCGCCTGCAGGCGCAGGAGCAGGTCCCAGTCGATCGCGAATTGGAAGGAAGTGTCCAGTCCGCCGATCTGCT
>CAISJA010000225.1 GCA_903885525.1 uncultured Opitutaceae bacterium | reverse complement strand
GCGCCATCCAGACCGTGAAGGCCAGGAAAAGCAGGTGCACGGCGGTCACCCAAGCCGGAACGGGTTCCTCCGGCTGGGTCCCGGCCTCACCGGCCGCCGGAATCAGGGCCAGCAATTCGCGGCGGAAGGCCAGGAACACCGCCAGGTTGCAGAGCCCGATCCCGATGATCGCCTTCCAGCCAAAATGGGTGAAAAGGTGGCCCAGGCCCCAGCCCCACGACGTCGCCACCATGAGCACCGGCGGAGCGGCGAAATGCGTCAGGGTGCCCCCGACGGAGATATTGACGAAGAGCAGCCCGAGCGTGGCGTATTTCAACCGTCCGCCTGGCTCGCGTTCATAGAATTGCCGCCCCAGCAGCAGCGCCGCGATCGTCATGGCCGCCGGCTCCGTGATGAAGGCCCCGAGCAGGGGCGCGAGCGTGAGGATCGCCAGCCACCAGGCCAGCGGGCTACCTCCCCCCAGTCCGGCCACCGCCCGCAGCGCCCGTTCCGCCAGCAGCAGCACGGGCCGGGTCGAGGCCAGCGCCATGATGATGACGACAAAGATCGCCTCCGTAAAATCGACCTCCGCGCCGAGGAAATGGATGGCTGCATCCGGTCCCTTCAGCAGGACCAGTGCTGCCCCCAGCACCAGCACCCAGAGCCCAAAGACCGCCTCCACCTCGCCGAGGAAATGCAGCATCTGTCCGCCAAAGCTGACCTCCGCGCCGTCCGCCGGCCGGGCGGTGAAACGCGCGCGGTGGCGCTCCTCCACCACCTGGGCCCAATGCCGGATCCGGCCGGAAAAGAAAGTGTGCAGCACGGCCAGGGCAAAGATGGCGGTGGCCACGAGATTGAACGGCTCGGCCGCCACCCGGCCGCACAAGAGTTCCCAGAGCCCCGCCCCGGCCGGGTCGGCATACTCCGCCAGCGGCCGGGGAAAAACGCCGGCGGCGGCCACTGCGGCCTGGGCGGCCGCAACCTGGAGGCAAAACAGCCCGGTCCCGATCAGTCGCTTGCGCATGGGGCGCAGCCTTTTCGTCCGGGTGAAAAAATCAAGCGCAACCAGACCCTCCCCGCAGCCCAAGGCGAAACCGATGCGTGAAGCAGCCCCGTGAACGAAATCCCCCGGCCCAGCCGGACTCAGAACGTGTGGATGCAGAGTCCCGACCGCAGCTTGGGCTCAAACCAAGTGCTCTTGGGCGGCATGATCTGGCCGGCATCGGCGATGTCCATCAACTGCGCGATCGTGACCGGATACATCGAAAAGGCGACGCCGCCCTGCGCGTCGACGCGCCGGACCAGCTCGGCGGTGCCGCGAATGCCTCCGACAAAGTCGATGCGCTTGCTCACCCGCGGGTCGTCGATGCCCAGCCAAGGGGCCAGCAGCCGGTCCTGCAGCACGCTCACATCAAGCCGGGCCACCGGATCGGCGGCCGCATCCGGCGGACAACGCAGCCCATACCATTTTCCGGCCAGGTACATGCTGATCTCCCCCACCCCGGCGGGAGTGGCGGAGGCTGCCTCCACCAGGCCGAACCGCTCCCTGACCTTGGCCAGCAACTGCCCGGGGGTGTGCCCGTGGAGATCGGCGACAATCCGGTTATAGGGCAAAATCTTGAGCTCGCTGGCCGGAAAAATGACGCAAAGGAACCAGTTGTAGTCCTCGCCGCCAGTGTGGGCGGGGTTGCATTCGCGCCGCAGCCGCGCCACGCGGGCCGCACTGGCGGCGCGGTGGTGGCCGTCCGCGATGTAGGTCACGGGCACCCAGCCGAACGCCGCCACGTACTCCTCCCCGCCGGGGATGCGCCAGAGGGTGTGCCGGATGCCGTCCGGAGCGACGAAATCGTGCTGCGGGGTTTCCCGCACCTCGGCGTCGACCAGGGAGGCGACCGCCGGCTCGTCCCTGCAAGTGAGGAAGATCGGCCCGGTGTTGGCCCCGAGCGTGTCGATCAGGCGCGTCCGGTCGTCCTCCTTGTCCTTCCGGGTCTTCTCGTGCTTCTTGATCAGGCCGGCATCGTAGTCCGCCACATGGCAGAGCGCCACCAGTCCGCGCTGGGTGTGGCGGCCCATCTGCTGCTGGTAGAGATAGAGGCAGGGACCGGATTCGCGCACCAGTACGCCGTCGCGCTGCAGAGCGAGAAAGTTCTCCCGGGCCCGGGCGTAGACCTCGTCGGCGTAAGGATCGGTGCCCGGCGGCAGGTCGATCTCCGCCCGATCGACGTGCAGCAGGCTGCGGCCCTGCCCGGCGGCCAGGGCCGCGGCTTCCTTGGCGTCCACGACATCGTAGGGCACACAGGCCACTTCGGCCACATGGGCCGGGGCGGGGACCAGACCGGTGAAGGAGCGGATTCTCATGGGGTCGAAACGTTGGCCGGAGGCGGCGGCAAACACACGGAAAAATTTTCCGTCCGGCCGGGATTCTCTGTCATCGGCGGGACATGAAAAAGCCCTCCCCACCGGGAGGGCTGAAAAGTCGTCCGGAAGGAAGGGGCGGTTACTTGGCCTTGGCGGCGCCGCGCTTGAACTTCGAGGTGAATTTCTCCACCCGGCCGGCGGTATCGACGAGGCGCTTCTCGCCGGTGTAGGCGGGATGCGAGTCCATCGTGACGTCGCGCACGACCACGAAATAGTCCTCGCCATCGATCTTCTCGGTGCGGGCGGACTTCATCGTGGACTTGGTGAGGAAACGCTTGCCCGTGGCGACATCGAGGAAGCAAACGTTGTTGAGGGAGGGATGGCCTGCGTCTTTCATGGCGGCGAAAAGTTGGATCAGCCCTGGCGCGCCTTGTAGCGCGGGTCGGTTTTGTTGATGACGTAGATGCGGCCCTTCCGACGGACCACCTGACAGTCGGGGTGACGCAGCTTCGCAGATTTGATGGAGGAAACGACTTTCATAAAGGCACGAAAGAAGAGACCCGGCCGGAGAGGTGTCAAAGGAAAAGATTCCCGGGCGGCCGGCGGGTGGGTTTTTTATCGTGCGCCTGCCTGGCTGCCCGGGCGGCGGTGTTTGCCTATCCGACTCAGTCGCACCCGCAACCGGGCCGGCGGGCTCAGAATTTGCCCTGAAACTCACCCGGCAGCGGCGCCACCGCCTTGAACTCATGGCTCCGGCCGCCAAACTCATAGCGGAAACTGGTTTCGAGCGAGTGGAGAAAAAGCCGCTTCTGCCCGGTGGCCTTGGCCAGGGCGCGGTTCTGGGCGAAGTTGCCGTAGGTCTGGTCACCCACGATGGGAAGCTGGCGTTTCGCACACTGCACCCGCAGCTGGTGGCTGCGCCCGGTCCGGGGTTCAAGGCGGAGCAGCGAGGTGGAGAAGGAGCCCTGCCGGTGCCGGTCGAGCCGCATCTCGGTGGTGGCCGGAATGTTTCCGCGCCCGGCATTCGCCCGCACCACACCACCGCTCTTTTGCACGGCCAGCAGGTCGCGCCACACCTGGGCCGGCACCGGCGGCTGGCCGAAGACCAACGCCTGGTAAACCTTGCGCACCTGTTTCCGGGCGAACTGGGCCTTGATGGTCCGGGCCAGGGCTTCCGCCGCCGCCAGCAGGATCACCCCCGAAGTGGCGCTGTCGAGCCGGTTCAGCAGCCAAAGCCGGCGCTCGGTGCCGGCGGCGTCGGCCCAGACATAGCACTCGCCGCTCTGGTCGTAACGGCAGGTCAGCAGGGAACGGGGCTCGTCCGCAGGCTCATTGGGATGGGAAAGCGTGCCCGCCGGCTTGTGGCAGGCCGCCAGCCCGTTGGCGTCGCGCACCAGCAGCCCGACATCGCCGCCGAGCGGAAGCTGGGTCCAGAATTCGGCGGCGCGGGCGCTCACGCTCAATAATAATAGAAGCCGAAGGTGATGGCCTGCTCCTTGCCCAGCACCGCAATCATCTGCTCGGTCCACTTCCGGTAGGGCTGGCGCACCGTGATCGCCGTGGTGCATTGGCCGGTGGCCAGCGCGTCCGGCCCCTCAGATTTTTCGATCGATTGGATGCGCACCTCGCCGTCGGAATTGAGCCGGAACGTCACGATCACATGCGTGCCCGGCTTGGGCTGGATCGAGCTGCTCTCGACCAGGCCGTGCCAGGTCTGGTCGATGATCTCGACAAGTTCGTTCATGTATTCGCCGTACTCGCTCCAGCGGGCGTCGATGCCCAGGACGCCGACGTTCGGCGTGCCGGCAATGCGGTTTTCCAGCACCGTGGAGCGGGCCGATGTCAGGCGCGGACGCGGCTTCGGCTGGGGCTTATTGGTCTGATGCTCCTTCTGGGCGGTGAGCGCGCCCGACTCGTTCTTGCTCTCCCTCGATCCCTCCAGGAGCCGGTCGGCGTTCGTGGAGGCCGACTTGTTCCGGGAATCATTGGTGCCGATGCCGTCCTCGCTCTGGCCGGTGGTCTTGTCGAAACCCTGGAGAGGAATCTGCTCCGCGCGGGCCTGCTGCGCGTTCTGCTGCTGCTCGGCGGGCGTCGGGGCGGGATGGGGGGTCACGGCGGCGCCTTGCTGGGGCTGGGCATGCTCGCCGGAGACGATCGCGGAGTCGTTCTTGATCGTGTCCTGCCCTTTCACGCTGGGGCGGTTCTCGGCATCCTTCTCCTTGGCCGCCTCCGCCTGGGCGGACTGCTGGTTGCGGTTGCTGAAATTGTTGGTCTTGTCCGGCTCGTTGGCCGGGGCGTCGGGATTTGTCTCGACGAATTTGAAGGGGTTGGCCGGAGGCGGCGGCGGGGTGGGATTGGCCAGCTGAAAATCAAAGGTCTTGGTCTTCCGGGCCAGCACGGCGTCCAGATTGGAATGGGACCCCACGAGCCTGTCCGTCGGCAAGAGCGGCGCGAGGGTGAACAGCAGCACATGAAACAGCACCGTGCAGACCACGCCGATCCAGACGGAGCGGCCCGGACGGTCGTCTTCCGGCGCAGGCTTGCGGGCGGGGATCCGCGAACGGGGGCTGAGATGGGCGATGGTCGGCAAGGTTGGGAGCAATCAAGGCAACAGGCCCGCCCTAGTCAAAAGTTGTTTCGTCTCCTCCAGCGGGAGCCCGACAATGTTCGTCTCCGACCCACGAAAGCCGGCGACCACCAGATCCCCGTGTTCCTGCAGGGCATACCCGCCGGCCTTGTCGAGGGTGTGCACCAGGCCGAGGTAGCGTTCGATGAGGGCGTCGTCGAGGGCGTGGAAAGTCACTTCGCTCACGACGCCCCCGTCCAGGCTCAGGTTACCGGCGCGGCAGCGCAACGCCATGCCGGTAAAGACCATGTGGGTGCGCCCGCTCAGCCTCCGGAGCATGGCCCTCGCCTCGGCCGGGTCGCGCGGCTTGTTCAGGACGGTCTGCCCGAGATAAACCGTGGTGTCGGCTCCGAGGACGACAGCCTCGGGGTGCCGCTGCGCCACCCACTCCGCCTTCAACGCCGCATTGTGGCTGACCATGTGCCGGGGATCCGCATCGGGGGCCTCCTCTTCGGTGACCTCGGCGGGTATGACGCGGAAGGGCACGCCCAACCGGGCCAGCAATTCCCGGCGGCGGGGCGAAGCGGAGGCGAGCAGGAGGGTCCGGGGTGCCATGATGCGGGATCCCTGTGTCCCATGCCGGCGGCGGACGGGGCAAGGGCAAACTCTGCCCGTGGCCTGGTCTTTGACGCAAATTTCCATTGCCCGGACCCGCCCCGGGCCTCTGGCTCGACCCTGGCATGTCTCTCTCCCCTTTCCGCAGCCAGCTCATCGCCGATGTCGGTATTTCCTTCGGAGACGAGGGCAAGGGCCGCCTGATCCCCGAGGTCATCGAGGAATTGCGCGCCACCCCGGCCTCCGTCTCCGTCGTCTTCAAGGTCAACGGCGGGTCGAATTCCGGCCACACCGCGGGAGGGATCAAGCTCAACCTGCTTCCCGCCGGCGTCGTGGAATCAACCGTCCCCCACCTCGCCATCGGCGCCGGCGTCGTGGCCGATCCCCGCAAAATCCTCTGGGAGGCCCGCCCGCTGGAGCAGAAAGGATATGCCATCTTTTCCCGACTGCTCATCGACGAGCGCGCCATGGTCTCCGACCTGACTCATCGCCTCCTCGATCTCGCCTGGGAGGAATACCGTACCACCGTCCTGGAGGAGGAGCCCCGCGGCTCCACCGGACGCGGCATCACCCCGGCCTACCAGGACGAAACCGGCCAGTGGCAGATCACCTTCGCGGATTTCCTGGGCGGGCCGAATTATTTTGCCCGCAAGCTCGCCGCCCGGGCCGACCGCGCCCTCCGCACCATCGAGCATGTCTGCCGGGTCAGCCCCTCCGCCTGGGCCGGGTTTTTTGACAAGCTCACCGCCGCCGAAACCCGCGGCAACGCCGAGACCGCCGCGCTCGGCGGATTCGGCCCGCCGGAGTTCGACTTCCACCGCTTCCGCGGGCCGGCCCCCTTCACCCTCAACCTGCCGGAGTTGACCCGGGTTTACTGGGAGGCCGGGCAGCAGCTCCGCGCCAATGTCGGCGCTGTGCGCGAACTCGTGCTGCGCGAGATCGCCGCCGGCCACACCATTATCGGCGAGTTCGGCCAGGCCTATTGGCTCGACAAGCGCCACGGTTACTCCCCGAACGTCACCGGCTCGCACACCTTCACCCCGGAATTTTTCGAAAGCGCCGGCATCCCGGTGCAGACGATCCACACCATCGGCGTGGCCAAGGCCTACGACACCAACGTCGGCACCCACACATTTCTCACGCAGAAGGACGCCGCCCCCCCGCTCGCCCAAAAGCTCAAGCAGATCGAGTTCGCCACGAG
>CAISJA010000224.1 GCA_903885525.1 uncultured Opitutaceae bacterium | reverse complement strand
CAGTGGGCAGCCCGCTGCCCTGGACCCAGCGGCCCAGGGTGGCGAAATCCTCGCGCTCCAGGGACAGGGCGGTGAGGGGGTCGTGGGTGTAGGCGTCGAAACCGGCGGAGATCAGGACCAGGTCGGGCTGGAAGGCCAGCACGCCTTCCCAAGACCTGGCCAAGTCTCCCATGTGCTGGGCGCGGGAAGCGTGGGGGGCGACCGGGAAGTTGCGGCAGTTCACCGTGGAGCGGGTGCCGGTGCCGGGATAGCCGGGAAACTGGTGGACCGAAGCAAAGTAAACGCCCGGCCGGCCCTCGAGGATGTCCTCGGTGCCGTTGCCATGGTGGGCGTCGAAATCCCAGACCGCCACCCGCACGCTGCTGCCGCCGCCGGCGTTGAGGGCGGCGAGAGCGATTGAGTTGAGATAGCAGAAGCCCATGGCCTGGTTGCGGGTGCAGTGGTGCCCCGGCGGGCGCATCAGGGCGAAGGCGTTTTCGCCGGCGAGGGCCAGGCGGGCAGCCTCCAAGGCGGCGTCCACCGACCGGCGGGCGTGGTCGTAAATCCCGGGGAACCAAGGGGTGTCCTCGTCGATATCGGCGGGTTGCTGGAGGCGTTGCAGCAGGGCCGGCGTGTGGGCGGTCAGCAGCAGCTCCTCGGGGGTGGCCGGCGGTTGCCGCCAGACCCAATCCGGGTGGGCGGCGCGCAAATGATCCGCGCTGTGCGTGATACGGGCCGGCTGCTCGGGCCGCATGTGCGAACCGTAGCCGGTGCAGGAGGGATCGTGCAAAAGGATCATCTGAAGTGTCCGCCCACGGACGGAAGGGAGGCTGCCACTGAAAACATTCCACCCCGCTCGGCAAGGCCGGAGTGTCGGTCGCATCCGGTATTGATGCCGGCCGCTCCACCCGCCAAGAAGGCGCCATGCAAGTCGTCGTGCTCTGTTCCGGGGGGATGGATTCCGTGACCGCGCTCCATTGGGCGCGGCGGCATCATGCGGTGGGTGCAGTGCTCAGTTTCGACTATGGCGCCAAGCATAACCACCGGGAGCTGCCCTGCGCCGCAGCCCAGGCCCGCCGGCTGGGCCTGCCCCACCGGACGATTCCGCTCGGCTTCATCGGGGAGCATTTCCGCTCCGACCTGCTGCTGTCCGGCGGCGAGATCCCGGAGGGGCACTATGCGGCCGACAACATGAGGCGCACCGTCGTGCCGTTCCGCAACGGCATCATGCTGGCTGTCGCCGCCGGGTTTGCGGAAAGCAGCGGGGCCGCGGGGCTGGTGATCGCCGCCCATACCGGCGACCACACGATCTATCCCGACTGCCGCGAGGATTTCATGGCGGCCCTGGGCGACGCGCTCCGGCTCGGCACCGAGGCCGGCATTCAGTTGCTCCGGCCGTTCATCGCCATGAACAAGGCGCAGATCGCCGCCGAAGGCACCCGGCTCGGGGTGGATTTCGCGGAAACCTGGTCCTGTTACAAGGGCGGGACGCTGCACTGCGGGCGCTGCGGCACCTGCGTCGAACGGCGCGAGGCCTTCCTGCACGCCGGGCTGCCTGATCCCACCCGGTACGAGCACACCGGTCCCCTGCCCGCGGGCCCGCCGGCTTGACCCGCCGCCGCGCGGGTGGCGGCAGGCTCAACTTCGTGCCGGTGCCGCGCACTCCGCAGTTGTCAGCGGCCGGGCGGGCCCTAGCGTGGGCGCTTTCCTTTTCGCCCATGAAGAAAAAAATCGCCCTCGCCGTCCTGGTGCTGTTCGCCGCCGTCCAATTCATCCGACCCGAGCGCAACAGCGGCTCGGTGGCCGGACCGCATTTCATCGGGGCAAAAAAGCCCGTGCCGGCCAACGTGGCCAAGGTGCTGCAGCGCGCCTGCTACGACTGCCACTCCAACTACACGGTCTATCCTTGGTACGCCGGCATCCAGCCCGTCGGCTGGTGGCTGGCGGCGCATGTGAAGGACGGGCGCCGGCACTTCAACCTTTCGGAATACACCACCTACAACGACAAGCGGGCGGGCAAAAAGCTGGATGAGGTGGTCAAGGAGCTCAAGGAAGGCGGCATGCCCCTGCCCTCCTACACCTGGGCCCATCCCGAAGCGCGCCTGTCGGCCGACGACCAAAGGCTGCTGACCGAGTGGGCGCAGGAGATGCGGAAGCTGTACCCCGCCGAGCCGGCGCATTGAGCGGATCGGCGGCGGTTCCCTCTTGAAACTGCGGAAGAAGCCGTTTCAGTGTCCGGATATCGGGTCAATATCCGAACGGGCCATGCCAGTTTCACGCACTCCTTGGGGCGAGTTCCCCAATCTCATCGTCCATGCCACGCCGACCGCGTTGCAGGGACACGACGCCTATGCGGCGGCCAGGGCCGGTGATTTTCGCGCGGCGCGCGCCGTCGCCGCGACCTGCACGCGCCCCGACGTGGTTCCCTGGCGGACGGATTTCATCGCGCCGGTGTTGCGGCTGGATGGTCCGGAGGCGTGGAATCCGCTCGCGCTGGCGCTGGCGGAGCGCCTCGCGCTGCTGACGGGCGCGAAGGTGGTGACCAGCATCACCCAGACCAGCCGCCCTCGCCCGGCCTCGCCGGACGTGATCGAATACCTGCTCCAGCAGCCCGTTTTCGCGGGAGCCGTCCCACGCGGCACTTATCTGCTGGTCGACGAAGGCGTGGCCCTCGGCTCCACGCTCGCGAACCTCCGGGGTTATCTCGAAACCCACGGCGGCAAGGTGGCCGCGGCCTCCACTTTCACCGCCCGGCTCTTTGCCGGACGGCTTCGTCCCGAGGCCTCCGCCCTCGCCTCCCTCCAACGCCGCTTCGGCCATGAACTCGACCTCCTCCCCGAAAAACTCGGCTTCTCCTGTGAAAACCTCACCCACAAGGAAGCCTGCTTCCTCCAGGGCCTCGCCAGCCTGCAGCCCCTCCGAGATCCAATGGCTGCAACGCACCGTGTCGTCCGCGCTGCGGGCTGAACTGGGCGACGAGGAATACGCCGCCCGGATCCACCGCCCCGCCGGCCGCGGCGATTGAGTACGCGACTCCGCGCATTTCCTTTTTGCTTCGGACCGCGGCCTGCTTTTGCGTGGGCGGATGGCATACCTGCCCGACACCATCGCTGCCCTGGCCACCCCCGCCGGCACCTCTGCCATCGCGGTGGTGCGGGCCAGCGGCCCAGCGGTCCCGGAACTGCTGGCCAGTATTTTCGGCCCAGGCACCACGCCGCGAACCGCCACCCGGGCCGACTACCGGGATCGGCACGGCCGGCTGATTGACGACGTGCTCTACACCTGGTTTGCCGCCCCCCATTCCTACACCGGGGAGGATATCTTGGAGATTTCCTGCCATGGTAACCCCTTTATCGTCCTGCAGCTGCTGGAGGACTTACAGGCCCGGGGCTGCCGGCCGGCGGAGGCCGGGGAATTCACCCAACGGGCCTTTCTCCATGGGCGCATGGATTTGAGCCAGGCCGAGGCCGTGATGGATCTCATCCACGCCAGAAGCAAGCGGGCCTTGGCCGTCGCCAACCAGCACTTGCGCGGGTCCTTGGGGCGAACTATGGAAGAGCTGGTTGTAAAGGCTTTGGAGTGCCTATCCCAGGTCGAAGCCTACATCGATTTCCCGGAGGATGACCTACCCGTTGTCAACCGGGCCGGGCTGGTCGAAAAGCTGGAAGAACTCCAGCAGGCGACCTCGCGACTCCTGGCCACCAGCCACTATGGGGAGATGCTGCGGACAGGAATCAAGACCGTGATCGTCGGCGAACCCAATGCCGGAAAAAGCAGCCTGCTGAACCGGTTGCTTGGCTGCGACCGGGCCTTGGTCAGCCCCGAGCCAGGGACGACCAGGGATTACCTGACGGAATCATTAATTATTGGCCCACATATGTTAAGGCTGATCGATACCGCCGGACTGAATGTCCAGGCAGGCCCGGTGGAACGACTGGGCATGGACAAGACCCTGGAGCAGGCGGCCGAGGCTGACCTCTACCTTTGGGTCATCGATGCCACGACGGTTCTCCGCCCCCTGCCCTCAGCGATTATGTCTCGAATGACCGCAGACAATACCCTGGCCCTTTTCAATAAATGCGATCTGCCCCACGCGGGGGATTTTTCGGTGCCCAATCATATCCCGACATTGGCCATCTCCACATTGAGCGGGGCAGGCTTGGATGAACTTCAGCGCCGGATTGTGGCGCTGGTGGATACCCAGGCGGGAGCAAACGGGTCCGAGCTGATCGCGATCAGCGCCCGGCACGCTGAGGCGCTGGCCCGGGCCGCGCAAGCGTTGCAGGCCGCGTTGGTCAAAACCCGGCTCAACGCGCCGACCGAACTATTGGCCAGCGACCTGCGGGCGGTCATCGAGGCTTTGGGTGACATTTCTGGCAAGATAGATAATGAAAAAATGTTAGACAAGTTGTTCTCCACCTTTTGTATAGGAAAATGAATTGCCGTGAATCAATCTTGCCGAGGGACCTGCCCTGAAATCCCCTAAACAGTACGACGTGATCGTTTGCGGTGCCGGCCACGCTGGCGTGGAGGCCTGTCTGGTGTCCGCCCGGATGGGGGCCTCCACCCTCTTGCTGACCGGGAACATTGATACCATCGCCCAAATGAGCTGCAATCCTGCCATCGGTGGATTGGCCAAGGGACAGCTCGTGCGGGAGATCGATGCACTCGGCGGCGAGATGGCCATCAACACCGACGTCACCGGCATTCAGTTTCGGCTCCTGAACGAATCCAAGGGCATGGCGGTGCAGTCACCACGCGCCCAATGCGACAAGAAGGCCTACCAGCTCCGGATGAAACACACCCTGGAGCTGCAAGCGAATCTGGATGTGTTCCAAGCAACCGTGACCGAACTGATCGTCCAAAACGGCCGAGCGATTGGTTGCCGCACCAGCCTGGAGATCGATTTTTTTGGGCAAACAGTGATTATCACCACCGGGACCTTCCTGCGCGGCCTGATGCATGTCGGGGCCAACAAGACCGAGGGCGGGCGGCTGGGTGACTTCAGCGCCCGGACACTCAGCAGCAGCTTGCAAGCCGCCGGCATCGAGTTGCAGCGGCTAAAAACCGGCACGCCGCCCCGTATTTTGGGCCGCAGCATTGATTTTCGCGGCCTCCAGGAGCAAAAGGGTGATGCCGAACCGACTTTTTTTGCCTTCCACGATACCCGGACGGAGTCCGATTTGTTCCACGTGGAACAAACCGGCGAAAGGAGATTGGGCTGGGCTCCGGGCACGGACCAGGTGTCGTGCTGGATTACCTACACCACGCCGCGCTCGGCCGAAATCGTGCGGGAGAATTTGCATCGATCCGCGATGTATTCCGGTGAAATCCAAGGTGTTGGACCGCGATACTGCCCGAGCATCGAAGATAAATTTGTCCGCTTTGCCGACAAACCACGCCACCAGCTATATCTGGAGCCGGAGGGACGAAGCACCAACGAATACTACATCAACGGACTCTCCACCAGCCTGCCCTTTGAAGTGCAAGTTGAACTGGTGCACAGTATTCCTGGCTTGGAGCAGGCGCACTTGCTGCGCCCAGCCTATGCGGTGGAATATGATTTTTCTCCACCCACCCAGCTGCACCTTTCCTTGCAGTCGCGCGTCGTCGAGAATCTCTTCCTAGCCGGGCAGATCAACGGCACCTCAGGCTATGAGGAAGCTGCCGCCCAGGGACTCCTCGCCGGCATGAACGCAGTGCGCAAGGGAAGGGGAGAGCCGCCGATTGTGCTGCCCCGACATGAAGCCTATATCGGTGTCTTGATCGATGACTTGGTCACCAAAGGCACCACCGAGCCGTACCGGATGTTCACCAGCCGCGCCGAATTCCGGCTCCTGCTCAATCACGGAAGCGCGGAACTTCGCCTTTCGCCATATGCGGAAATTTGCAAAACAATCAATATCAATAGAATAGCGAAAATCGAGGCGAAGCGACAGCAGATCGCCCACTGGGTCGGCTTCCTGGAAAAAAACCGCACGCCGGCCGGCACCTGGGCAGAACAGATCCGGCGGGGCGATGCCACCATCACCTACCCGACCGAGTTCCAGCAGCTCAGCGCCCCGGTCCGGGACCAGGTTTTCTACCAGATCATCTATCAGGGTTATATTGCGCGCGAGTTGAGGCAAGTAGATAAGCTGCAACATATTGAATCTATACTTATCCCCTCTTCCCTCGAGTACAGCACCTTGCCGGGGCTGCGCAAGGAAAGCAGCCAGAAGCTGCAGAAACTTCGCCCCGACAATCTCGGCCAAGCGAGCCGGATCAGCGGCGTCACGCCGGCAGATATCAGTGTGCTCATGGTCTACCTCGAGGCCTCGCGCCGCCGGCAACCCTGAGCCGATGGCCGGCCCGGCTGGGCCGGCCCGGAAGCCCTGCGGTGTAACATTCCGGTGACACCGAGAAATCCTCTGGCCCACTGCGTCACCTCTTTGCCATAATCCCCACCCTATGGAGAAACGGAAAATCCTGGTGGTGGACGATGAGCCGGATGTCACGGAACTGGTGGTCTATCATTTGAAGGCAAAGGGCTTTCAAGTCGAGGCGCTGAACCACGCCACCGCCAGCATCTCCCGCGTGCGCAGCTTCCTGCCCGACCTGATAATATTAGACATAATGATGCCGGAATTGAGCGGCATCCAGATTTGCCGGATCCTGCGCGCTGATCCGAAACTGGCGCGTATTCCCATCATCTTCCTGACCGCCAAAGCCGAGCCGCAGGACCGCATCGAAGGCTTCGAGTCAGGGGCGGATGACTACCTGGCCAAACCTTTCAGCCCGAAAGAATTGGTGCTGCGCATTGAATCCATCCTGCGCCGCGCCGCGGGCGGATTGCAGGTGCCGACCACCAGGCTGCAGGTGGGAGGAATCCTGCTCGACGCCGAGACCCATCGCGTGACGGTCCACGGCCAGCTCATCGAATTGACGGCGACGGAATTCAAACTGCTGCGCCTGCTCATGGAGCGCCCCGGTCGCGTGCAGACCCGCGAGCACCTGCTGCTCAATGTCTGGAATTATTCGACCGAAATCGAGACCCGCACGGTCGACACGCATATCCGGCGCCTGCGCGAAAAATTGGGCGAGGAGGCCAACTGGATTGAAACAATCCGCGGAGTCGGATACCGGATAGCGGACAAAAAACTGTCCGCATGATTGCTCTCCTCTCTCTCCTGCTGCTGGCGATCCTGGTTTTTTTCACCCGGGTGCTTTGGGTCCAAAACAGGCGGTTGCAGCAACTGCAGGAGGCCGTGCAGTCAAGACAGGCCTTCCTCGCCGACACCACCGGCGACCTGCCGGCCTGGCCCGGGCTGACGGCGGAGGTCAACCAGCTCATCACGGAAAATCTACAGGTGAACCAGCAGAGCACGGACCAGCTGGCCCAGCTTGAGGTCACGCTGGGCAATCTCCGCGAAGCGGTGCTGATCGTCGACGAGACAAATTACATCCACCTGGCCAACCGAGCGTTGCGGGATATTTTTCCTGCTTCCCGCGGCCTGGTGAACCTCCGCCTTGAGCTGATCATCCGCCACGCCGGCTTCCTCGAGTACGTACGCGCCACGCGAGCCGGGGCGGCGCAACCACGCCAGGAATTCGAACTCGTGGACGGCACGGTGTCCACCTGGATCGAAGTATCCGGTGCCCCCATTCCGTCACCCGACGGGCGCTCCCAGTGGGCGCTGTTTGTCATCCACGACATGACCCGGCAGCGGAAATTGGAGCTCCTGCGCCGCGATTTTGTGGCTAATGCCTCCCATGAGCTTCGGACTCCTCTCAGTATCATCAAGGGCTATGTGGAAACCCTCGTCGACGGCCACGCCACCATGGCACCGGAGGCCCGGGAAAAATTTCTCCGCACCATTCAGCGGCACAGCGACCGGCTGAACGCCATCATCGCCGACCTGCTCACGCTGTCGCGGCTCGAATCGGCGACTCCGGGATTGGAATTTGCTCCGGTCGACTTGCCGGCCTTTTTGCAGGAAATAGTGGAAGAAACGGCGCGGCGGCCGGCCGCCGCCGGACACCAGGTGATTCTGCAAGCCGGAGACCAGGTCGGAACCATCCAAGCCGACGGCGAAAAGCTGACCCAGGTGCTCACCAACTTGCTGGACAACGCCCTCAAATACACCCCGGCGGGATCGCAAATCATCACCGCCGTCCGGGCGCTGGAGGCCGGTGGCGAGGTGGAAATTGCCGTCCGTGACAACGGCCCGGGCATCCCCGCAGCCGATTTGCCCCACATCTTTGAGCGTTTTTACCGGGTGGAGAAGGGCAGGGCGCGGGAAAAAGGCGGCACCGGGCTCGGCCTGAGCATCGTAAAACACATTGTGCAGATGCACGGCGGTCGGGTCTGGGCCGAAAGCGAATTGGGGCAGGGCACCACAGTCCTCGTCCGGCTGCCTCGTTCCCAATCGGGGCCGGCCAGCGGTCAACTCAAGCTGCTCTGACCCGGCCAGCTCCGAAAGGCAGTCGCGCCACACCCGGCTTGCCTGCCAAAGGCAAATCCTTTCCCATCAGGTTTTCGCAAAGTGAAAACCTCCTACAAACCCGATTTTCTGGAGCGCATCACCCAACGTCGCGCGGCGCTGCGGGCGGACGTGGCCGCCCTGCTGCCCGCACCGCGGCCGATCGTCTGGGAAATCGGCAGCGGGCATGGGCATTTTTTGGTCGGGTACGCGCAGCAGCACCCGGAAAAATACTGCCTCGGCGTCGATATCCAGTTGGAGCGGCTGGAGCGGAGCGGGAAGAAGCGCGACCGGGCCCGGTTGGCCAACTGCCACTTTTTGCGGGCGGAGGCCCGGGAGTTTTACAACGTGCTGCCGGCCGGCGTCACCCTCGCTGAAATCTGGGTGCTGTTTCCCGATCCTTGGCCCAAGGCCCGGCATAACAAGAACCGCCTCCTCAAGCCGGAATTTTTCGAGGGAGTGGCCGGACGGGCAGGAGAGGGGGCACGCATCTATTTCCGCACCGATCACTTGGAATACTTTCGGGAGGTGGAATCCGCTCTCCGAACGCTGGCTACGTGGAAGACCGAACCCGGGGCACCCTGGCCGGAGGGCACCGTCACGGTATTTCAGGAACGGGCTCCCAGCTACCACTCGCTGGTGGCAGTCAGGACGTCACATCCAGCCAAACCAGTAGAAATAGTTGCGCCAGGGCTGCCGCGCCCAGCAAGCCCCACGTCGCCTGGGTGAGAAAATCGCGGGCCAATTTTCGCTCCCCATTCGGATACGAAGGAGAGCGGGTGCGCTCCAGAAGCATGGCGGTGGACGGGGGCATGGCATCATCCATCGGCGATCAGCCGGGTTCTGGCAAGACCGCGGTCGAAATCATCACTCATTAGCTGCCATTAGTGTTGCCGGCCAATTTTCATGGCTGGGCTAATGAACCGTGCAGGGTGGGGGATTTTAAATTTCAGGGGTTGACGGGGTCGCGCGCCGAAACCTACCTAGAGGGCCTTTCCCCGGTCCCCTGCCGCGGGAAGCACCATGCTAAGCGTTAAGAAAACTTTCGCCTTCCTGACCGGCCTCGCCTTGGTCGTCCCCGCCTTCGCCAACGAAGGCGACGGCGTCGCGCCTGCGGCCGCCAAACTGGTGGATTTCGGCCACGGTTGGGCCATCACCAACAGCATGGCGACCGGCTGGGCCGTTTCGCTGCTCCTCATCGGCTTCATCCTCTGGCTGATCGGCAAACCGCAGGTCCTGCCCACCAAGGGTCAGGCCGTGTTCGAGACGATTCTGGAGGCCCTGCGCGACCTGTTTGAGCCGATCGTCGGCAAAAAAGCGTTTCCCGCCACGTTTCCGCTGCTGGTCACCCTTTTCCTCTTCATTCTCGTCCAAAACTGGATGGGCCTGCTGCCGGGCGTCGGCACCATCGGCTGGGAGCGGGAAACCGCCGGCGGCCACCATGAGTTTATTCCTTGGATCCGTCCCTTCACGGCGGATTTCAACAGCACCATCGCCCTCGCCGCGGTTTCCTTCGGCGCCTACCTCATCATCATTTTCAAGTACGCCGGCCCGAAGCTCATCCTCTGGGATCTTTTCGGCAACAAGGCCGATAAAAAGGAAACCCCCGGCTGGTTGTATCCCTTCCTCTCGCTGATCTTTCTCGTGGTCGGTTGCATCGAGGTGTTTTCCATCGCCATCCGCCCCTTCACGCTCTCCGTCCGTCTTTTTGGCAATGTGTTCGGCGGCGAAAACCTGCTCCACGGCACCGGCTTCTTCCCGGTCTTCTACTTCATGGAGCTGCTCGTCGGCCTGAT
>CAISJA010000223.1 GCA_903885525.1 uncultured Opitutaceae bacterium | reverse complement strand
GGCCAGATCGGCGGGGCGGACCTGGCCGGGGAGGGCGGCGGCCTCGCGGACCACCTCGGGCGGGAAGGAGGGGGAGAGGTTGAACTTGTGGAAGATGGCGGCCAGTTCGGCGCGCGGCTCGTAGGTGCGGCCAAGTTTTTCCACGATCTCGCCGTCGGGGCTGAGATCGCGTTTTTTCCATTCGTTCAGCCTGACGACAACTTTGTCCCCGACCACCGGCAGGGGCCGGAGTTTGGCGGACAGGGGATCCGGCACGATCACGTCGTGCGGGATGCGGGGATCGTCGGGGGCGACGTAGAAGAAGGTGCGGCCGCGGTGCAGGGTGCCGGTGAGGGTGGGGCGGTGGCGGTGGAGGATTTCCAGGACGCGGCCGGCGCGCTCGCCAGCCTGGAGGAAACGGAACTGGTCGCGTTCGCGACCGACGATGAGGCGCACCACGACAGTGTCGCCGTGCAGGGCGGTGCCGGTGTTTTCGGCGGCGATCTGGACAACGGAGCCGGTGGCGGGCTGGTTGACTTTGCCCTCGGGGATGAGGAGGGCGGAGCCGGTCTGGCGGAAGGAGATCCGGCCCGTGACGAGGTCGGCTGCCTGCGGCAGGCAGAGGCGGTCGCCCTTGACGAGCACGATGCGTCCGGTGCGGACCAGGTCGCGGATTTCCGTGGAGAACCGTCGCCGGTCCTTGGTCTTGAGCTGCCACAGCTGCGCGAGCGTGGCGGCGGAGACCGGCACATAATGTCGCCCCCCGAGTTGTTCGAGCAGGCGGTCTTGAAATTGAGTCATGGAACGAAAGGGGTCGCACGGCGACCACCCAGTCAGGGTGCGCGCAAACCACCGCTTTACAAGGCGATGTTTCAAGCTACCCCTGAAATGCATGTCCGCTTGTCTTGTCTGGTTTCGTCACGATCTGCGCCTGCAGGACAATCCCGCCCTGGCAGCGGCGCTGGCCCGCGGCGGCCCGGTCGTGCCCGTCTATATCCTGGATGAAGCGGGCGAGGCGGATTGGGCGCCCGGCGGGGCCTCGCGCTGGTGGCTGCACCATTCTTTGGCGGCGCTGGAGGCGGAGTTGCGCTCGCGCGGTTCGCGGCTGATTCTCGCCCGGGGCGAGGCGGGGGCGGTGCTGCGGAGCCTGGGGCAGCAGACCGGGGCGGGGGCGATCCATTGGAACCGCCGCTATGAGCCGGCGGTGATCGCGCGCGACCGGGAGCTGAAGGCGGCGCTGGTGACGGCTGGGGTGGAGGCGAAGAGCTTTAATGCCGGACTGCTCTTCGAGCCGCACACGGTGCGGAACAAGGCCGGCCGGCCGTTCCAGGTGTTCACGCCATACTGGCGGCATTGTCTGACGCTTCCGGTGGAGCCGCCGGGCCGGCTCCGCCCCGGACCGCTCCCGGCCCCGGCCACCTGGCCCGGGTCACTGCCGCTGGACGCGCTGGCGCTGCAGCCGAGGCCTGACTGGGCCGGCGGTCTGGCGGCGCACTGGCAGCCGGGAGAAGCGGCCGCCGGGAAGCGGTTGCGGCGATTCGTGGAGCAGGCGTCGGCCGGGTATGCCGACCGGCGGGACTTTCCCGCGCTGGCGGGCACCTCGGCGCTCTCGCCCCACCTGCATTTTGGGGAGATCGGCCCGCGGCAGATCTGGGCGGCAGTCCAGGTCCTGAGCGGGGACAGCGGGGTGTTTCCGCCCAGCCGCGGGGCGCAGGTCTTTCTCACCGAGGTGGGCTGGCGGGAATTTGCGCACCATCTGCTGTTTCATTTTCCCCAGACCCCGCGGGAGCCGCTGCGGCGGGAGTTCGCGGGGTTTCCGTGGCGCAGTGATGCGGCGCAGGGGCGCGCCTGGCAGCAGGGGCGGACCGGGTATCCCATTGTCGATGCCGGACTGAGGCAGCTCTGGCAGACCGGCTGGATGCACAATCGCGTGCGGATGATTGTCGCGTCATTTCTGGTCAAGCACCTGCGCTTGTCCTGGCAGGAAGGGGCCGCGTGGTTTTGGGACACGCTGGTCGATGCGGATCTGGCCGCCAACACGCTCGGCTGGCAATGGGCGGCCGGTTGCGGGGCCGACGCGGCGCCATATTTCCGCATCTTCAATCCCATGCTGCAGGGGCGGAAGTTTGATCCGGAGGGCAGCTACGTGCGGCAATGGGTGCCGGAGCTGGCCGGGCTGCCGGTGGAAAACCTCCACGAACCCTGGGCGGCCGCCCCGGAGGTGCTGGCCGCGGCCGGCGTGAGCCTCGGGGAAAATTATCCCGCTCCGCTGGTCGACCATGCGCAGGCCCGCGTCGGTGCCCTCGCGGCGCTCGCCAGCCTGCGCAAAGTCGCGGGCAACAGGGACAAATGACTGCGACCCGCGGCGCGAAATCCAGACTTCCCAAGCGGCCCGGCGCCTGTATGGTGGGCCGTTTATGGAGAATACATTCATCATCTTCAAACCCGACTGCATGGAAAAACGCCTGGTGGGCGCGGTTCTTTCCCGTTTCGAGGCCGCGGGCTTCGAGGTCATTGGCTGCAAGATGGCCCGCCTGACTCCGGCGCTGCTGCGCGAACATTATGCGCATGTGGCCGGCAAGCCCTTTTATCCCGAGATCGAGGCGTTCATGAGCTCCCGGCCGGTCATCATGATGGCGCTGCGCGGCGACAATATCGTGCAGACGGTGCGCGACCTGCTCGGGCCCACCGACTCCCGCAAGGCGGCCCAGGGCACGATCCGCGGCGACTTCGGCACCGAGATGATGAAGAACGTGGTGCATGCCTCCGACAGCGTGGAGAACGGCCGGATCGAGATCGCGCGTTTTTTCCAAGCCGGCGAGATCTTCGTCTGAATCATCTGCACGCTTGACGCGGACGGGGCGGGTACGTTTTCCTGCCCCTTCAGTTTTTCGCCCTCATCGTCTATCGGTTAGGACAGGAGATTCTCAATCTTCAAAGCGGGGTTCGATTCCCCGTGGGGGCACCACTTGAGCAGGCGTGATAGTGCCGTCATTGCGCCTTTTTTATGGGCCGGAGCGGGAGAGCGTCGCAGGTGGCGCGCGGCGCAATCGGGGAGCTGGTGCGAGTGCCGGGAGTCGAACCCGGATCAATGGCTTCGGAGGCCACTACACTATCCATTGTGCTACACTCGCAAAAACGTCCGGGCAGCATTTCGACCGCTGGCGGGCTTTTCAAGCTGTTTTGCGCGAGGAGCGCCGGGCTCCCTCCTGGCCCCGCCTTGCTACCGCGCCAGCGGTTGAAACAGACTGGCAAATCGGTCTGCCGGAAGCAGGGCGGAGCCCGGACCAAGGCCGTGCTCAATCCCGCCGGGCATGCAGCACCTGGAATTTTTGCCCCAGGTGCGCGGGATGGAGCAGATGCAGCACGGCCTGTTTGCGGGCGCTGAAGCGTCCAGCTTCCGCCGCCATCATCGCGGCCAGGGCCCCCCCGGCCTGCCGGGCGAAAAAGGCCTCCTGCGACTCCACCCGCGGCCGGGCGAAGCCATGCTGCCCGAGAGATTCCGTCAGCCAGTCCCAGCAGACATCACAGGTCAGGTCCTGTTCGCCCGGGCGGGCGAGCAGATCGTTGGATTGGCGGTGCTGGTGGAAGGCGCGGGCGCTTCCGGCCGGCAGAGCTTCCGTCAATTCCTGCCAGCTGCGGCCATAGTCGCAGGCGAGAAACAGGCCGCCCCAGGATTGCCGGGCCAGCTGGTGCAGCAGCGTGACGCTCCGCAGGGGCAGGTCGAGGTGATATCCCTCGGGGGCGGCGCGGGGCAGGCGGGCCGCCATCGCGGCCACCTCCGGCGAGAGCGCGGGAAGCTCCCGCTCCACCAGCCGGCCGTCGCACCAGGCCACCCCCAGCTCGCGCCAGAGTCCGCCGCGGCCGAGCAGGCGATGACAAGGCTGGGCGTCGAACAGCTCGTTGGAAAATACCACCGCGCGGGCGGGCAGCCGGAGGTCGTCGCCCAGCCGCCGGACTTCGTGGGCGGCGAAGGGATGGGGCACGCCCCGCAGCACCCCCGCCTCCGGCTCGGCACCGATTTCCACAAAAGTATGAGCGGAAACATCGTGCGCCCCGAGCAGCTGCACGGCGGCGGCGACCACCAATTCGCCGAACACCGTCCCCAGGGAGGTGGCGGTGTAATAGTCCGCCGCCCGCCCCCGTCCCACCCGGGGCCGGTCCCGGGCATAATAGCCGGTCTCCGGATGGAACAGGGCCAGCTCCATGAACCGGGCGAAGGAGACGCCCGTGGCGGCGTCCGGTTCGCGGGCCAGCAGAGCGGAGACAT
Organism: uncultured Opitutaceae bacterium; assembly: GCA_903885525.1. GTDB lineage: Bacteria > Verrucomicrobiota > Verrucomicrobiia > Opitutales > Opitutaceae > Didemnitutus. The sequence goes on along the minus strand of CAISJA010000223.1, from coordinate 1,476 downwards.
GGACGGAGGAACCCATTTACAAAGGCCGGTATTTACCCACAGTTAGCCGGCATGCTCAAACGCATTCTCGCCCTGACCGTCGCCGTTGCGGCCGGTTTCCTGCTCGCGCAGGTCGCCGCCCGGCACCTCGGCGCCCCGAGCTGGTGGCCGGACCGGACCCGCGACCACAACGTGCGTTATTTCCGCGACGTGCTGCAGACCGTGAAGGAAAACTACGTCGAGGGCGACCAGGCCGGCTATGACGACCTGACCCGCGCCGCCCTCAAAGGCATGGTCGGGCAGCTCGATCCGCACTCCGAGTTTCTCACCAAGGACGAATTTGCCCAGACCGAGGAGGAGCTGAGCAACCAGTTTGACGGCGTCGGCATCCAGGTGGAGCAGCGCGACGGGCGGATCATGGTGATCGCGCCGATCCCCGGGACCTCGGCGGAAGAGGCCGGCGTCAGGCGCGGCGACCAGCTGACCAAGGTGGATGGCCAGCCGGTGGCCACCGCCGTGCTGGACAAGGCCCTCAATCTCATCCGGGGCGAGGCCGGCACGACGGTCACCCTGACCCTGTACCGCGCCAGTGCGGGCCGGGAGATTGATTTCCTGCTCAAGCGCCAGCACATCCTGCTGCACAGCGTGCGCAACACCGGCATCCGCTCCGACGGCGTCGGCTACCTCCAGATCACCCAGTTCAGCGAACGCACGGGGGAGGAGTTTGCCGGTGCCCTGGAAAAACTGGAGGAAAAGGGGCTGCGCGCCCTGATCATCGACCTGCGGAACAATCCCGGCGGCCTGCTCGATGCGGCCATCGACGTGTGCGGCGAGTTCTTCGACCAGAACGAACTCATCGTCTTCACCCAGGGCCGCACCCGGGAGTCGCGGCAGGATTTCAAGGCGGATGGCAAGCATCCCGCCCGGCATTTCCCCATCGCGCTCCTCGTCAATGGCGGCACCGCCAGCGCGGCCGAAATCGTCTCCGGCGCCATGCGCGACACCCACCGGGCCGTGATCGTGGGCGAGAAGACCTTCGGCAAGGGCTCGGTGCAGTCGGTCATCGAACTGCAGAACGGCGAGGGCCTGCGCCTGACCACGGCGCGCTACTATACGCCGAGCGGCGTCACCATCCACGGCAAGGGCATCACGCCCCACCTGGAGCTGGAGGTTTCGGCGGACGACGAGGAGAAGATCAGCCTTCAGCAGACGCGGGCGGACCTGCTCAACCCGGGGGAATTTTCCGAACGGTTCGGCTTCACGCCGATCGAGGATGTGCAGCGGCAGGCCGCGGAGGAGGTGCTGGCCGGACTGCTCGCCGCGCCGGTGCCGGCAAAGCCCGCCCACCCGCCGGTGACGCCGTCTCCCCAGAAAACATGATTTCGGGCGGACAACTTTTTGGCGGCGGAGCGCGGCCGGTGGCCGGGCGGTGGTGCCAAGGCCCGGCCGGCGCCACCGCTGCCCCGGCGGCAGGAGGCACCGCCGCGCCCGAGGCCG
>CAISJA010000222.1 GCA_903885525.1 uncultured Opitutaceae bacterium | reverse complement strand
CATCCTGGCGGACGAGATGGGCCTGGGCAAAACCCCACAGGGGCTCGCCCTGCTCTCCGCCGCCCGGGCCGCCCGCGCCCGCGACACCATCCCCGGCCTGCCCCACCTCGTGGTTGTGCCCGCCTCCCTGATGGAAAACTGGCGGCGTGAGGCGGCTCGCTTCGCCCCGCAGCTCCGCACCTTCGTCCACCACGGGACACGCCGGCTCGCGGCCAAGGATTTCGCCGGCTACGACTTGGTGCTCACCTCCTACGGCACCCTCGCGCGCGACAGCATCCTGTTCGAGAGCGTCCGTTTCGATGTCATCCTCGCCGACGAGGCCCAGCACCTGAAGAACCGCCGGACGCAGGCGGCGCAGTCGCTCCGCGCCTTGCAGGGTCGGGGCCGTTTCCTGCTCACCGGCACGCCGCTGGAGAACTCGCTCGACGACCTCCGTTCGCTCTTCGAGTTTCTCATGCCCGGCTTCCTGCCCCGGCCCGCCCCCGGCCTGAAACGCGAAGAACGCAGCTTCCACGACGAGCGCCTGCGCGTCCAGACGGCACCGTACATCCTGCGCCGCACCAAGAACGCCGTGGCGCCAGAACTGCCGGCCAAGATCGAACAGGTGGTCTGGTGCGAACCGACCGCGGAGCAGGCCGCGCTCTACCGCCGGATGCAGGAAGAGAGCGAGCGGCAGATGATCGACCTCGCCGCCGCCGGCGCGTCCGAGGGACGGATCCGTTTCGCCACCCTCACCCAACTCCTGCGCCTGCGGCAGATCTGCTGCGACCCGCGCCTGGTGGAGAAGACCGGTTCGGCCCCCCGGGACGCCGCCCAGCCGCCGCGCACGGGGAAGGCTCCCTCCTATCAGTATTCGACCAAGCTCGACGCCTACCGCGAACTGCTCGCCGAATGCCTTGACGAGGGCCACCGGATGCTCGTGTTTTCCCAATTCACCTCCCTGCTCGCCCTGCTCCGGGAGGAGCTGGACGCCGAGGGCGTGGCCTGCTGCTACCTCGACGGCAGGATGAGTGCAAAGGCGCGGCAGGCGGAGGTGGACCGTTTCCAAAACGACACCACCGTGCCGGTCTTCCTGCTCTCGCTCAAAGCCGGCGGCACCGGCCTCAATCTGACCGGGGCCGACGTGGTCGTGCATTTTGATCCGTGGTGGAATCCCGCCGTGGAGGCGCAGGCGACGGACCGCGCCCACCGCATCGGGCAGGCCAGGGTCGTGACAAGCTACCGGCTGATCTGCTCCGGCACCGTCGAGGAAAAGGTACAGGCCCTCCAGGAGGCCAAGCGGGTGCTGCTGGCCGATGTCTTCGAGGCCAGCGACGCCGCCGCCGCGCGCCTCAGCCTCGCCGACCTGAGCGAGCTGTTGAAATAACGTCCCCCGTCCCTGCCCTGGCCATCCCTGCCCTGGCTTCAGGGCGGCAGCTGGAACTCCTGGAGCAGGAGCAGCAACTCCCATTTCCCATCGACACGGAGGCCGCCCACGCCGCTGAGCAGGTAGAGCTCGACCTCCTTGGCCTCTTTGATCTGCTTCACCAGATGGGGTGCCACCGGTTTCTGCACGGCGATCCAGTATTTGTGTTCGCCCTTGAAAAACAGATACTCCTGCTCGTAGCGCTCGGCGTAGGCCGGGTCATAGTTGCGGAAAATCGCCCAGCGGTCGAGCAGCTCACGGCGCTCCTTGGTCAACTCGCGGGCGATGCCGGAAAACGTCACCGTCATCTTGGAAAGGATGAGTTCCTTGGCCTTCAACACCACCCTATCCTCCTTCGGCTGCAGCTGTTCGATGGCTTGGAGGTCCAGCTCGACCGCCGACTGGATGCTGCGCTTTTTGAAGTCATCCCAAGGGAAGTCCTTGGCAGAAACCAGAACCGCCATGCCCAGGACCGGCAGCAGAAGGCCGAGCCGCAAGGCGCGGCGGGACAGAACGGAGGCCGGATAGGACAGGGTCATGGGAGGTCTGTCACCTGGGCCGAAGTCTGATTGTCTTGGTGGGCCATTAAGTGGGTATCGGCTCCCGGCGTCCGAACTTGAGACGGGCGGGCCCGGTACCTTATCTTTCCGGGTGCCGACAGTGATCCCGGACAGGAGGCCGAAGCATCCGGCGATCCCCACGGCTCGCTCCCCCATGAAAAAGCCCCTGCCTGAGGACCGGCAACACCGGTGCGTGCAGAAGCGCCGCTACCGCACGCAGGGTGACGCCCTGGACGCAGCCCTGCTGGCTGGCGTAGAATGCGAGCGCACTGCCTACCGCTGCCCCCTCTGCGGGCAGTGGCACCTGACCAAATCCAAGACAGGAGGGAGCAGGTCCTAACCGTTCTTCTCCCCGGTCGGGAGAATGACGATGCCGCAGCGCGCCCTCTTGATAATGCCGCTAGCGGTGCTGCCCACGAGGAAATCGTAGAGGCGGCCGTGACCGTGTGAGCCGATGATGATGTAGTCGGCCTGGCAACGACCGGCCTCCTCCAAGATATGCCTCACCGGGGGGCCGATGAGCACTTTGGGTTCCGCCTGGAGACCGGCCTCGCGGAACATGGCCGCATAGCGGTCCAGCTTTTCCCGGGCGGACTTTTCGGTCACATCCAAGGCCTCCTGGATGATTTCGACCGGGAGGGCGTATTCAGTCGTGGCCACGACCGGAGGCTGCACCACATGGAGCAGCGTGGCTTTGCCGCCGAAGGCGCGGGCGAAGGCGATGGCGTTGCCGATTACGTCTTCCGTAACCGGGGAGAAGTCTACCGGCACGAGGAACGTCTTCATGCCCCGAGTATAGCACAGCTGTCGGAGCTGATGCCGCAGACTTTGCGCAGCCCTGCGCGGAAATTGCGCGGGAAACCGGCTTCCGGTTTGCCAATCCGCCCGGTTCGCGGCTTGATTCCAGCCAACCGCACATGGCAACCCGCCCACCACCCCGCACTATTGGAAATTATACCGCCGGGGCGGACTCGACCAGGTTTCGCTCGAAACCGGCACCGAACTCCTCGCGCTGACCAACTCGACCCGGAGCTCTGGGTGGCCCTGAGCTGTCCGGTCAAGGGGCTGGAGCTGGACGATACGACGCTCGCCCTGATCGATGCCGACGGCGACGGCCGCATCCGCGTGCCGGACCATGCGCCCGAAGGTGGAGGATTATTTTGCCTGCGGCCGGTTGGCGGCCTTCGATGCCCGCGCCGTGCCCCACAGTCCGGGCCGAGCACGCGCCACGTGGCCACCGCCACCAGCAGGGTGAAGCCGGGCCAGACCACGAGGTGGTGCCAGCGCAGTGCGCCGTGGCCGAGCAGGACGCCGTGCGTCAGCACCAGGCTGGAGACCACCGCCGGCAGGGTGGCGAGCGCGCGGCCGCCAAGGGCATAGCGCGCCGCCGCCCGCAGCGGCTCGGGCACCAGGCGTGACCAACCGAAAAATAGGGCGGCGTCGCACCCCGTGGCAAAAATCGTCAGGGCGATGGGAAAGTGCACCACCGCATGATGGACCCGCGCCCAAAAATCGGAAGGCATGGCGATTTGAACACGAGCAGAGCCACGGATTTCCCCGATGCCACTGATAACTTGAGAGTGCCGGGTTCTGGATAGGTGGTTAGGTT
>CAISJA010000221.1 GCA_903885525.1 uncultured Opitutaceae bacterium | reverse complement strand
GTGAAGTCCGTCACGAACAGCATGTCCGTGAAGAGCTGAGCCGCTCCTGGCACCGCCGGCGCGACTTTCGCCACGGGGTCGCGCCCTGACCGGGCCCGGTGGAAGCCGGGCCGCGGGTCCAACGCCAAATTTCCCCCCAACCCCTGCCCTTGATGAAAACCATGATCGGATTGAACGACCAGGCCCGCTTGGAGGTGGGCCAGCTGCTCAACCAGCTGCTCGCCGACGAGTCGGTGCTCTATGCCACGGTCCGCGACTACCACTGGAACGTGACCGGCCCGGATTTCCCCAGCCTGCACCTGCAGTTCAAGGAGCAGTATGAGGAGAGTGCGGACTGGATCGACCAGGTGGCGGAACGCGCCCGGGCCATCGGGGCCGGGGCGCGTGGCAATTGGAACGATCTCGCCCGGGCCGCCCGATTGTCGGCCAACCCGGGCCTCGGCCTGTCCGCCGCCAGCATGCTGGCTGAGCTGCTCGACCTGCATGAGGAGATTATCCTCCAGCTCCGCGTCGACATCGAGGCTTGCACGAACCGGTACCTCGATGCCGGCACTGCCGACTGCCTCACGGGCCTGATGGCCCGGCATGAGAAGACGGCCTGGATGCTGCGATCCCAGCTCGAAACCGAGGAAGAGGAGAGCAACCAGCATGATCCCGTCGGGCACCGCGCCGGGAAGCAATGAACCAGCCCTTTCCCCCATCCGGCCCGGCGGCATGGCCGCTGTTGCCGCGGATGTCGCAGCCTGCGTCCGCTTCCTGTCCAGCTCCCCGATTTTTACTCCCCATGCTCAAACCCACCTTTTGGTTCCTCATCATTGCGCTGACCGCCGGCCTCCTTGGTTTCAGCGGGATTGCCGGCGCCGCCACCGCCATTGCGAAGATCTGCTTCGTCCTCTTCCTGGTGTTGTTTGCCGCCGCGCTGTTCCGCAGCCGGAAAACCTGACGGTGCCACCGGCCCCGTTTTACCACCCCCCCACTTCCCATGAAAAATAATCGCGAAACCACTGCCCAGACACCCAAAGATCTCCTGACGGAACTTCACGCCCTGGTGGCGGAAGCGGAAAAGCTGATTGCGGACTCCGCCGCCGAGCAGGTTGACGAAACCGCCGGTGCCCTGCATCTCCGTATCGATGCGGCGCAGGAGTGCCTCGCCGACCTCTATGCCGGGGCCAAAAAGCAGGTGGTGACCGGCGCCAAGTGTGCCGATTCAGCCATCCGGAACAATCCTTACCAGTCCCTCGCCATCGTCGGTGGCATCGGACTGCTGGCCGGCATCCTGCTGGGCCGGCGCAGCCGCTGACCCCCCGCCATCCATGGCCACACCCGAGCCAAAGCCGCCGGGTTACCTGGAATCCTTGCGGGAACTCGGCGACGGCGTGCTCGCCAGTGTCCAGGATCGGATCGAACTGTTCTCGCTGGAAGCGCAGGAGGAGAAGTTTCGCCTCATCCGGATCATTTTTTTGTCCGGCGTGACCGCCTTGACCGGGATGCTTGCGCTCCTCTTTGGCGGTTTCGCCCTGGCCTATTGCCTGTGGCCGGTCTCCCCGGGGATTGTCCTCGGGGGTCTGGCCTGTCTCGCTGCGGGCTGCGGCGTCTTGTTGGTGGTTCTCTTGCGCCGGGACCTGTCGCGACAGCCCCGCCCGTTTGCCGGCACGAGGGAAGAAATCGCGGAGGATCGCGCCTGTATCCGCAAGACGAGCTGAGCCGCCTGGCCAACCGCAAGATCCGGCTGCGCCAGGCCATCACCGGCCACCGCGAGCGCTGTGCCCTGGCGGCGGCCCGTCTCACCCGGCCGTTGGCCTGGTTCGACCGCCTGCGCGCCTGGGGCCGGCAATGGCTGCTGCTCACGGTATTCGCCACCGTCCCGTGGTCCCTGCCGGGAGACGCCGGCCATCCCGGGTCCCCTTCGCCCTCGGCCTCCGCGATCCGGGAGCGGGGCGGTGCCGGGCACCACGCCCCCCCGGGCCTCTCCTAGCGCTGTTTGCCCCCCGCCTGCTTTTGCTGGAGCCCGCTCGCCGACAAGGCCGCGCACTGTCCGCGCCTTCTGGAAGGCGGTAGACGGCAAAGCCGGAGGCACTGCGTGCCCTCCACGTCGGCAAAAGGAGTTTTCAGGCCGGGGCAGGGCAGGCGTGCGACACCCTTCGGACTACACCACCTGGGCGCGGCAGGGCCGTGCTCTCATGAGGCCTCCGGGTGAATCGGTGCTGCCCGGTGGATAAGTCCGGTCGGATCGCTTCGGTGGCATCCCGTCCTGCCCCGCCGGACCGTCGTTGCAATCCCGGCTTGCCGCTGCCGCTGTCCCCCGGAACTATCGCCGGCCGCGATGTCCTACTCCGCCTCCAGCGCCCGCCCCGCTCCGCTCGGCTATGCCGGGAAGGGCCAGCGTTACGACGGCTGCGTCGACGCGGCGGGACTGCTCCGCGAGCCCTGGGCCCAGTTCTTCGACCTCCTCGGCCCCGACCCGGCCGCCGCCCTGCGCGCCGCCGACGAGGCCTGCCACCGTGCCATCATCGAGCAGGACATGAGCATGAACGTCTATCGCGGCGAGCGGGCCGGCACCCGGCTCTGGCCGCTCGACGCCATGCCGCTGCTCATCGCCGCCGCGGAGTGGACGGCGCTCAGCCGGGCGCTGGTTCAGCGGGCTCGTCTCTTCAACGGGCTGCTGCTCGACCTCTATGGCGACCAGAAAATCCTGCGCAGCGGCCCGCTGCCCGCCGCCCTTGTCATGGCCAACCCGCACTTCCTGCGCGCCTGCGCCGGGCTGGGCCGGCGCTCCCCCGGCGTCTTCCTTCATACCTACGCGGTGGACGTGGCGCGGGCCCCGGACGGGCACTGGTGGGCGATTGAGGACCGGCTGGATGCACCGTCCGGCCTAGGCTATTCGCTGCAGAACCGCATCATCACGCGCCAGGCCCTCCCCGAGGTGTTCCACCACGCGCCGGTGCAGCGGCTCCACCAATTTTTCCGCCACTACCGTGCCTCCCTTGCCGGACTGGCACCGGCGGGCGGCGATCCCCGCATCGCCTTGCTCTCCCCTGGCCCAGCCAACGAAACCTACCACGAGCAGGCCTATCTCTCGCGCTATTTGGGCTACAACCTGGTGGAAGGCGAGGACCTGATCACCCGCGACGGCCAGGTCTTCCTGCGCACGGTGGGCGGGTTGCAGCGGCTGGACGTGATTCTCCGGCGGCTGGACTCCGATTTCTGCGACCCGCTTGAGCTGGATTCCCGCTCCCTGCTCGGCGTGCCCGGACTGCTGCAGGCCGTCCATGCCGGCCAAGTCGCCCTCGCCAACCTGCCCGGCGCGGGCGTGTTGGAGACGCCCGCACTGCTTGCCTTCCTGCGCCCCCTCTGCCGCCAGGTCCTGGGCGAGGAACTCCTCCTGCCCAACGCCGCCACCTGGTGGTGCGGCCAGGAAGGCGCGTGCCGGTATGTGGCCGAGAATCTGGCCAGCCTTGTCGTCAAGCCGGCCTTCCGCACCCAGGGTTCCGCGCCCATGCGCTACGGGGCCTGGCTGGGCAAGTCGGGCCGCGCGGCCCTCGCCGACCAGATTCGCGCCGAGCCGTGGGCCTGGTGCGGGCAGGAGCGCGTCCTCCACGGCACCACGCCGGGCTGGCACGGGGGCACCCTCCGTCCGATGCCCTTTGTCACGCGCTTCTACGTCTCCTGGCACGAAGGCGATTACACCGTCTACCCCGGCGGCCTGACCCGCTGCAACCCGCGCGGCGAGGACATGATTGTGTCGCTCCAGCAGGGGAGCGTGAGCAAGGACACCTGGGTGTTGCACTCCGGTCCGCCGACCCCGCTGCCCGCCTTCGTGGCCTCGCGCCCGGGCGAGACCCTGCGCCACCCCGCCGCCACGCCGAGCCGGATGGCCAACAATCTCTTCTGGCTCGGCCGGTATCTTGAGCGGGCCAGTCAGCTGGCGCGGAAATTTGAAAAGATCGACCCGCTGCTGCGCGCCCAGATCGCCCCGCTCGATCCCGGCGTGCCCGCCGATGCGCTGGGCCTGATCGCCCTCGCCCAGGATTTGCCCTGGACCGAGCCGGAGGGCACGCTGGCGGAGCAGGTCGCGCGGCTGCGCCGGATGGCGGAGGACGGCAACCGGCCCAGCGGCCTGGCGGCGGTCATGGGGCACCTCCTGCGGCTCCTCGGCCAGCTCAAGCTGACCCTGCCGCCGGAAGGCTGGCAGCTCCTCCGGCAGATGGACGAACGCCGGGTGACGGCGGAGGGCGGCGATTGCGCCTGGCTCCGCCAGCAGCTCG
>CAISJA010000220.1 GCA_903885525.1 uncultured Opitutaceae bacterium | reverse complement strand
GCAGGGGCTCCGCGACCACGCCGCGATCCAGGGTGGTGTTGGTGGCGATGAGTCCCGAGATGCCCGAAGCCACGGCGACCTCGACGATGGCGTCCAGGTCCTCCGGCGCCAGATCCGGGGCCAGCTTCAGCAGCAGGGGCTGGCCCTCCAGGCCCAGCTCCTGGCGCAGCGCCAGCATGCCCGCCAGCAGCGGCTTCAGGGCTTCCGGGGCCTGCAGGTTGCGCAGGCCCGGGGTGTTGGGGCTGCTCACGTTCAGGGCGATGTAGTCCACCTCCGGGGCGATGAGGCGGTAGGCGGCGCGGTAGTCGTTCAGGGCCTGGGCCTCGGGCGTCTCCTTGTTCTTGCCGAGGTTGCCGCCCACCAGGAGGCCCGCGGGGCGCCGCTTCAGACGCGCGGCCACCACCTCGGCACCCTCGCTGTTGAAGCCCATGCGGTTGAGGATCAGGCCCGCCTCGGGGAAGCGTAAGAGGCGCGGCCTGGGATTGCCGGGCTGGGGCCGGGGCGTGACAGTGCCGATCTCCACATGGCCGAAGCCCAGCGCGGCGGCGGCCGGCCACGCCGTGCCGTGCTTGTCGTAGCCAGCCGCCAGCCCGACCGCGTTCGGAAAATGCAGGCCGCAGAATTCCACCGGCGCGTAGCGGGCGGCGGACAGCTGGTTGCAACGCTCCAGCAGCGCGCAGAGCGGACGCACCCGCCCCAGCGCTGCCAATGCGTGCACGGAAACTTCATGCGCCGTCTCCGGCTCCAGCCGGAAGAAGAGCGGTTTGCCCAGGTGAGTGTAGAGCCAGCCCATAGTCTGGCGACTGTGGCCGGCCGCCACCGGATGGGCAAGCCCGGCACGCGTCCGTGACACGGGGGAAGATTGGGCTTGTTATTTGTCCGACCCGGCCCACCCTGCCGCCGCCGGTTCGGCGGGGCGAAAGTTTTTTCAGGGTTCGGCGTTTCAGGATTTGACATGCCGGGAACCGCGCCTTTTTCGTGCAACCGATTTAAAAAATTATGGCGAAAGGAACTCCCCAACTCGAATGGTGCATTGTCCGGCTCGGCGAAGACCACAACTGGTGGGTCGACGAGGTCAGCGATCCCGTGCACTGGGACGTCGACGGCCTCAGCATCATCGATCCGCGCCAGGTCGACCACATCATCGAGCTGATCGAGCCCCTCCGCGAATTTGGCTTCGAGCCCGACATCTTCGAGCGCGCCTTCATCTCCTTCCGCATCACCAAGGACCTCGGCAAGGGTCGCGTCCGGCTCGCCCGCACGAAGGAATCGCTCCTCGAGTCCGAGGAAAAGCTCTTCGCCCTGCCCGACATCATCGACGAGGAAAACGGGCCCTACGCCGACTTCCTGGACCACATCACCCGCCTGCGCGTGAAGCTCCTCAACGACCTCTTCGATTTCGAGGAGAAGCTCACCGTCGACGAGGTGGAGGACCAGATCCGCGAACAGGAGAATTCGGACTTCATCGAAGGCAAGGCCGTCCATCTTTTTAACGAGATATCCGCCATCCTCGACTTCATGCCCGCCGGCTACGGCGATGACGAGGAGGAGACCGACCGCAAGCGCCCCGCCGCCGAGGAGGAAGACCTCCCGGAAATCGAGGAGGAGGAGGACGAGCGCATGAAGAACGACACTTCCCTCAAGTGGGATGAGGATGAGGAGGGCAAGGAAGGGGATCCCGACGCCGAGGGCAAGAAGGTCAAGGACGGGAAGGAGGCAGACGAGGACGAGGAGGACGATGACGGCGAGGAAAAGGATTTCGACGACGACGATGATGATGAGTCCGAGGAAGACGACGACAAGCCGAGCCGCAAGGGCAAGAGCTGCAAGTAAGGCTCCGCCCGCCGCCAACCCTTCCCACCCGGACCGGCCCGCCGTTCCGGGTTTTTTTGCGGCTGATCCAGGCCCCCACCGTGACGGGGCACGGCCTGCGGCTGCGCCGGGAAGCGCGAACCCCGCACAAATGGTGTGTTGCCACCGGGCCGGCCTTCGCCCACACACCTGTCTCCCGCATGCCCCAGCCCCGCCCGATCCTGCCCACCGCGCCGCTTCGTGCGGCCGGCGGCCGGCGCCGGCGCCGGCGCCGGACCGGCCGGGGGGGCGATCCGCCCCAAGCTGCATTTTATTCGTAGATTTTATCCACCTCTTGGCGCGAATGCTGCGCCGTAATCACCCACGTCCATGCGCCTGTTCCAAACCAAATCCATCGCCTCGCTGCAACGGGAAGCCTCGGCCGAGCACGGGCTGCGCCGCAGCCTGACCAAGCTGAACCTCGTCAGCCTCGGCGTCGGCGCCATCATCGGTGCCGGCATTTTCGTGCTCAGCGGCCAGGCGGCCGCGCGCTACGCCGGCCCCGCCATTGCGATCTCGTTCGTCATCTCCGGCCTCGGCTGCCTCTTCGCCGGCCTCTGCTACGCCGAGTTTGCCGCCATGATCCCCATCGCCGGCAGCGCCTACACCTACGCCTACGCCACCATGGGGGAATTTCTCGCCTGGATCATCGGGTGGGATCTCATCCTCGAATACCTTTTCACCGCCCCGACGGTCGCTGTCGGCTGGTCCGGGCACTTCGTCACCTTCATCAAAGAATTCGGTCTGGTCATCCCGCCCGCCCTCACCAACGCCCCGCTCGATTACGTCGACGGCCACTTTGTGTTCACCGGCGCGCTCATGAACCTGCCCGCCATGGGCATCATCCTGGCGCTGACCGTGCTGCTCTACATTGGCATCAAGGAGTCGGCCACCTTCAACAACCTGATGGTCATCACCAAGGTCTCGGTACTCCTCGCCGTCGTGGGCTTCGGGCTCTGGTACCTGCTCAAAAATCCGGGCCTCGCGGCTAGGAACTGGACGCCGTTCATCCCGCCCAACACCGGCGTCGAGGGCCAGTATGGCTGGAGCGGCATCTGGCGCGGGGCCGGCGTGATATTTTTCTCTTACATCGGCTTCGATGCGGTCTCGACCTCCGCCCAGGAGGCGAAGGATCCGCAGAAAGACATGCCGGTGGGCATCCTCGGCTCCCTCGCCCTCTGCACCGTGCTCTTCATCACGGTTGCCCTCGTGCTGACCGGCATGTCGAAATACACGGAGCTGAACAACCCCGCCCCGGTGGTGAACGCCCTCGTGGCCGCCGGCGCCCCGGGTGCCCTGCGCTACATCGTGGAAATCGCCGCCATCGCCGGCCTCAGCTCGGTCATCCTCGTCATGCTCATGGGCCAGCCGCGCATCTTCTTCTCCATGGCCAACGATGGCCTCCTGCCCGCCGTGTTCGCCAAGGTCCACCCGCGCTTCCAGACCCCCTATGTCACCACGGTCGTGACCGGTGTGGCCGCCACCCTCATCGCCGGGGTGCTGCCCCTCTCCCTGCTCGGTGAGCTGGTCTCGATCGGCACGCTCTTCGCCTTCGTCATCGTCTGCCTGGCCATCCCGATCCTGCGCTACCGGCAGCCCAACCTGGTCCGCACCTTCCGGACTCCGTGGGTGCCGCTCGTGCCGATGCTCGGCGCCGGCCTTTGCTTCTGGCAGATGAAATCGCTCCCGTCGGACACTTGGTGGCGCCTCATCATCTGGATGGGCCTCGGTTTCGTGATCTACTTCGGCTACAGCCGCCGCCACAGCAAGCTCAACTCCGGCGCCCGCTGATCGTCGCGCCGCATGAGCCTTTTCCGCACCAAATCCGTCGCCTCCCTCCAGGCCCAGGCCGGCGAGCACACCGGCCTGAAACGCGAGCTGACCGTCACCAACCTGATCAGCCTCGGCATCGGGTCCGTCATCGGGGCCGGCGTCTTCGTGCTCTCGGGCCAGACCGCCGCCCAATATTCCGGCCCGGCCATCGCCCTCGCCTTCGTCATCTCGGGCGTGGCCTCGCTGCTCGCCGGACTCTGCTACGCCGAGTTCGCCGCCATGATCCCCGTCGCCGGCAGCGCCTACACCTACACCTACGCCACCCTGGGCGAGCTGATGGCCTGGATCATCGGCTGGGACCTGATGCTGGAGTACCTATTCTCCGCCGCGGCCGTCGCCGTCGGCTGGTCTGCCAACGCCCAGGGCATTTTGCAGGAATTCGGCCTCGCCCTCCCCGCCAGCATCGCGCAGGCGCCGTGGGCGCTGGAACACGGACACTTGGTCGCCACCGGCGCCCTCATCAACGCCCCGGCGGTCTTCATCTCGCTCGCGCTCACCGTGGTCCTCGTCATCGGCATCAAGGAGTCCGCCAATTTCAACAATCTGATGGTCTTCACCAAGGTCGGCGTGCTCGTCGTCCTCATCGGCTATGGCGTCTGGTACCTGCTCCACCACCCCGGCCTCGCCACGGCAAACTGGACCCCCTTCATCCCGAAAAACACCGGAGTCTTCGGCGAGTTCGGCTACAGCGGCCTCGTCAAGGGTGCCGCCGTGATTTTTTTCGCCTACATCGGCTTCGACAGCGTCTCCTGCGCCGCCCAGGAGGCGAAGAATCCGCAGCGCGACATGCCGATCGGCCTGCTCGCCTGCCTCGCCATCTGCGTCGGCCTCTTCGTCGCCGTCTCCCTCGTGCTCACCGGCATGATCCACTACACCCGGCTGAACGTGGACGCCCCCTTCATCTTCGCCCTGCAGGAAACCCATGCCCCGGCCCTGCTGCGTTATGGGGTCGAGTTCGCCGCCCTCGCCGGCCTCACCTCGGTCATTCTCATCTCGATGCTCGGGCAGCCCCGCATCTTCTATTCGATGGCCCAGGACGGCCTACTGCCGCTGTCTTTCGCCCGGATCCACCCGCGCTTCGGCACCCCCTACATCACGACCATCCTGACCGGCGTCGTCTGCGCGATCACGGCCGGCCTGCTGCCGCTCGACCTGCTGGGGGAGCTGATTTCCATCGGCACCCTCATGGCCTTCGCGATCGTCTGCCTCGGCATCCTCGTGCTGCGCAGGACGCAGCCCGACATGCCGCGCCCTTTCCGCACCCCGTGGGTGCCGTTCGTGCCCCTCGCCGGGGCCGCGGTCTGCCTGTTCCAGACCGTCTTTCTCCCGCCCGACACCTGGATCCGGCTGGCGATCTGGATGGGTCTCGGCTTTGCCGTCTACTTCGGCTACAGCCGGCGCCACAGCAAACTGAGGCACGTCGCCTGAGGCTCCCGGCCCGCCGGCATTCTTACTGTAGCGCCTTCGCCATGGCCTGCGCAAAGTAGGTCAGGATCATGTCGGCACCGGCGCGCTTGATCGCGAGCAGCGATTCGTGGCGGGTGCGCGGCAGGTCCAGCCAGCCCATCCTGGCGGCGGCGTGGATCTGCGCATACTCGCCGGAGACCTGGTAGGCGGCGACCGGACGGAGCGTCGCGTTGCGGACCTCGCGGATGATGTCGAGGTAGGCGCCGGCCGGCTTGACCATGACGACATCGGCACCCTCCGCCACGTCCAGCAGCATCTCTTCCACGGCCTCGCGGCGGTTGGCCGGATTCATCTGGTAGGTGGCCTTGTTCAGCAGCTTGGTGCCGGCGGCCTGCGCGCTGCCCACCGCCTCGCGGAACGGCCCGTAGTAGGCGGAATTGTATTTCGCCGAGTACGCCATGACGGCGGTGTCGGTATAGCCGGCGGCATCCAGCGCCTTGCGAATCGCGCCCACCCGGCCGTCCATCATGTCGGACGGCGCCACGAAATCGACGCCGGCCTGGGCCTGCATCACCGCCATCTCGCAGAGGATTCCCACCGTGCGGTCGTTGTCGACGTTGTCCTTCTCGGCGTTCAGCACGCCGTCGTGGCCGTGGCTGGTGTAGGGATCGAGGGCGACATCGGTGACGATGGAAAGCTCCGGCACGGCCGCCTTCACCGCCCGGACGGTGCGGAGGATGAGCGTCTCGGGATTGAGGGCCTCGGTGCCGGCTTCGTCCTTGAGCCGGACCTCAAGCTTGGGAAACAGGGCCACGGCCGGGATGCCCAGCGCGTGGATCTCCCCGCATTCCTTGACGATGTCGGCGATGCTCAGCCGGAAGACCCCCGGCATCGACCCGATCTCCTCGCGCGCCGGACTGCCCTCGACCACGAACAACGGGGCGATGAAGTCGGCGGGCCGGATCACGGTCTCCTCGACGAGGCTGCGGCGGCTGGCGTGGCGCCGGAGCCGGCGCGGACGATGGGTGAGTTCAAGCTTGAAGTTCTGGGGCATGGGAGTGTTCTCGTGGATTTTTCGAGCCGCACCATGCCGACCCACCCGCTGTTTTGCAACGCTATCACGTCACCGGCCACGACGTGCCGCCGAGCTAGTATTTCCGGTTGTTGACCCCGGAAGCTTTTCCCAGCCGGCCGGCAATGTCATGGAGCCCTTTGTCCGCCCGCCGATGCCTCCGGCGGCTCCTCCGGCTCCACTCGGGTTTTCGCCGCGCGAAAACCTCGCCAAGCGCCCGATTTTCCTCTGACCTCATCCGACCTCAGCCATGCCCATCCGCCTCCACGATTCCATGACCCGCTCGGTGCGCGAACTCAAGCCCGCGCATGACGATGGAGTGTTTCGCTTCTACAACTGCGGACCGACGGTCTATGCCCCCGCCCATATCGGCAATTTTCGCACCTTCGTGGTCAACGACGTCATCCGCCGCCTGCTCGAACTCGAATTCGGGCCGGGCAAGGTGAAGCACGTCCGCAACCTGACCGACGTCGACGACAAGACCATCAAGCGCGCCCGCGACGCGGGCCGGCCGCTGGCCGACGTCACCCGCCAGTGGACCGCCAAATTCCACGCCGACTGCCTCGCGCTCAACTGCCTGCGCCCCCACGTCGAGCCGACCGCCACCGACCACATCCGTGAGCAGGTCGACATGATCGACGTCCTCCTCTGCAAGCGCCACGCCTACCGCACGCCCGACGGCTCGGTCTATTTCCGCGTCTCCTCCTTCCAGGAATACGGCGAGCTCTCCCACCTCCAGGAGCGCGAGCTGCGCCTTGGCTCCGCCCTCGCCGGCAAACCCCAGCCCGCCGACGCCGACGAGAAGGAGGACGGCTCCGACTTTGCCCTCTGGAAAGCCTGGAAGCCCGAGGACGGCGACGTCAAGTGGCCCGGCCCCGACTCCGCCGCCGCCGGCCGCCCGGGCTGGCACATCGAGTGCAGCGCGATGAGCAAGAAACACCTCGGCGACAACATCGACCTCCACACCGGCGGCGAGGACCTGCTCTTCCCCCACCACGAGAACGAAATCGCCCAGAGCGAGTGCTGCAACGGCGTCACCTTCGCCAACCACTGGTACCACAGCAAGCACCTGCTCGTGGACGGCAAGAAGATGAGCAAGTCGCTCGGCAACCTCTACACCCTCGACGACCTCACCGCCAAGGGCTTCAGCCCCATGGCCGTCCGCTACGCCCTGCTCGCCGGGCATCCGTCCAAGCAGCTGAACTTCACCCTCGACTCCCTGCATGCCGCGGAGAGTGCGTTGGAGACGCTAAGAAAATACAAGGCTGAGTTGATGTTTAACCTCGGGAAGGACGCGGCAGGCTTCGCTGCGGTACAACAGGCGCTGCATGACGATCTGAACACACCCGCTGCGCTCGGGGCCTTGTTTTCCATCGTCAACCGTGGTGCCAAAAACGTCGACCCAAACTCCTTTGAGGCTGCCATGTGGGCTCTGGGCTTCGATCTCGCCAAAACCAACGCCCCCAAGTCGGAAGCACCTGCGGGGGTGATTGCTCTTGCCGCCAAACGCTGGGCCGCCAAACAGGCCAAGGACTTCACCGCCGCCGACGCCCTCCGCCGGGAACTCACCGCCGCCGGCTGGTCCATGCTCGACCGCAAGGACGGCTACTCGCTGGAACCGCTCAAGCATTGATGATTAAACGCCAAGACGCCATGTCGCAAAGTTCCCGACAATTCCTTCTCCGACCTTCGCCCCTTTGCCTCCTCGCGTTGAATCCATCCGTTTGCCCCCTGACCTTTCAATCTTCACCGCCCTTCCGCCCTTCTGGATTCTGAATTCTGAATTCTGGATTCTAAATTCCTCTCTGCCATGATGTCCCCCCTCGAAGAAATCCGCCACTCCTGCTCGCATGTGCTCGCCACCGCCGTCCTCCGCGTCTTCCCCGACGCCAAGCTCGACATCGGCCCGCCGACCGACAGCGGTTTCTACTACGACATCGACCTCGACCACCAGCTGACCGCCGACGACCTCGCCAAGCTGGAAGGTGTGATGAAGGAAGTCATCGACGAGAACCAGCCGTTCTCCCGCCGCGAGGTCCCGCGCGAGGAAGCCGAGGCCATCATCCGCGAGCGCAAGCAGGAGCGCTACAAGCTCGGCCGTCTCGCCGACATCCCGGCCGGCGAAGCCATTTCCTTCTACCAGAATGGCGAGTTCATCGACCTCTGCGCCGGCACCCACGTCCGGTACACCAAGCAGATCAAGGCCTTCAAGCTCCTCTCCATCGCCGGCGCCTACCACCGCGGCGACGAACGCAACCAGCAGCTCCAGCGCATCTACGGCACGGCCTTCGCCTCGAAGGACGAACTGGCCCACTACCTCACCCAGCTCGAGCAGGCCCGCCTCCGCGACCATCGCAAACTGGGCAGGGACCTCAAACTGTTCCACATCGACGAGGATGTCGGCGCCGGCCTCATCCTCTGGACTCCGAACGGCTCCATCCTCCGCCAGGAGCTGCAAAACTTCATCTCCACCGAGCTGCGCCGTCAGGGCTATGCGCAGGTCTTCACCCCGCACATCGGCCGCCTCGCCCTCTACAAGACTTCCGGCCACTTCCCGTACTACAAGGAATCGCAGTTCCCGCCCATCGTGGAGCGTGAATTCCTCGACCAGCTCACCGCCTCCGGCTGCTCCTGCGCCGAGATGGCCAACCGCATTGAGGCCGTCTCCCAGCAGTTCGCCGACCGGGTCAACGCCCGCACCGGCCAGAACACCATCACGCCGGACCGCATCCTCCCTGACGACCAGCTCATCGACGGCTTCCTGCTCAAGCCGATGAACTGCCCGCACCACATCAAGATTTTCGATTCGCAGCCGCGTTCGTACCGCGACCTGCCCGTGCGCCTCGCCGAGTTCGGCACCGTTTACCGCTGGGAACAGTCCGGCGAGCTCAACGGCATGACCCGCGTCCGCGGCTTCACCCAGGACGACGCCCACCTCTTCTGCACGCCGGAGCAGGTGCAGACCGAAATCCTCGGCTGCCTTTCGCTCGTCAAGACCGTGCTCACCACCCTCGGCATGTCCGACTACCGGGTGCGCGTCGGCCTGCGCGATCCGGACAGCTCCAAGTTCACCGGCGATCCGGCCAAGTGGGACCAGGCGGAAAGCGCGTGCCGCGAGGCCGCCAAAACCCTCGGCGTGCCCTTCACCGAGGAGCCCGGCGAGGCCGCCTTCTACGGCCCGAAGATCGACTTCGTCATCAAGGATGTCATCGGCCGCGAGTGGCAGCTCGGCACCGTCCAGGTCGACTATGTCCTGCCGGTGCGCTTCGGCCTCAGCTACATCGGGGCCGACAACACCGCCCACACGCCCGTGATGATCCACCGCGCGCCCTTCGGCTCGATGGAGCGTTTCTGCGGCGTGCTGATCGAGCACTTCGCCGGCGACTTCCCCCTCTGGCTCGCCCCCGAGCAGATCCGCATCCTCCCGATCTCCGACAAGCTCCTCGGCTTCGCCCAGGCCACTCTCGCCCAGCTCCTCGCCGCCGATCTCCGGGTGTCGCTCGACACCCATTCCGACAAGCTCGGCGCCAAGATCCGCCGTGCAGAACTGGAGAAGATTCCGTACGTGCTGGTGCTCGGCCAGAAGGAGGCGGAGCTGCTCAGCGCGTCCGTCCGCTCCCGCGCCAAGGGCGACGAAGGCGTGCACAAAATCGAGGACCTGATCGCCCGCTTCAAACAAGAGGTCGCCACCCGCGCCCTCCCGGAGAAGAAGGCTTTGGCGGCCGCTGCCGCGCCGAAGTCCTGATTCAACGCCACGACGCGAAGGCGCAAAGATACCCTCTTCGATCCCTTCGCGCCTTTGCGATTATCCACCATGAGCGAATCGGTTGAACTTCCGGTTTGGAAGGAAGAGCTGGACGCCATCGTTGGCGCGCGGGCCTTTGGGCAGTTCAACCAGCTCCTGCCGCGGCTGAAGGCGCTCGACGAGCGCCACCCCAACGTCGCCGAAATCATCTTCCAGATCGCCTGGACCGCCGAGATGCTCGGCCGCCACACCGAGGCCCTGCCCGCCTATGAAAAGGCCCTCGCCCTCGGCCTGCCGCCCCACGAGCACAGCGGCGCCCTGATCGGCCTCGGCAACACCCTCCGCGCCCTCGGCCAGCAGGGCAAGGCGATGCACACCTTCCGCACCGGCCGGAGCCTCTTCCCGGAAAACCGCGAGTTCGACGCCTTCCTCGCCCTGGCCCTGCACGACCTCGGCAAGCACACGGAAGCACTCAAGCTTGTGCTCGAAACCCTCTGCGAGACGACCGCTGATCCCGGTCTCACCGCCTACGGCCGCACCCTCCGCCACCAGTTGGGGAAATTGTAGGGCCGGTGCCCGCCGCCCGCCTGACTTTGCCCGCGAATCGCTCGGGCCGATGATTCTGCATCCCGCTCGCCCACTCCCCGTTCCCCCTCGCCAGCCAAGGCCGACTCGGAGGACAGCCCGAAGCCGCCACCGGTGGCGAGATTGACGGCCCGAAAACGGCCCCGCCTACGCATACCGGTCCGGCTGCAGCATCGCCAGATCGAGACTGGGCTTGCGGCCGCCCAGCAGCTCGGCCACCAGCCGCCCGGTGACGGGGGCGAGAGTCACGCCCAGCATGGCGTGGCCGCAGGCGGCGGTGAGGTTGTGGTGCGATCGGAAGCGGCCGAGATAGGGCAGCCCGTCCGGCGAGACCGGGCGGTAGCCGAACCACGGCTTGATCCCGGCGAAATCCTGCGCCGTGAAATCCGGAAAAAAGGCCTGGGCCGCCGCCACGATCTGCCCGACGCGCTCGGGCCGCACCCGCTCGTCATGGCCGCTGATCTCCATCGTGCCGCCAAAGCGCAGCGTGCCGCCCATCGGGGTCACCGCCACGCGCCGCTCGGTCAGGATGAGCGATTTTCGCACCTGGCAGCGGGGCTGCTCCAGCGTGAGGCTGTAGCCCTTGCCCGCCTGCATCGGCAGGCGGATGGCCAACCCGTCGAGCATCGCCGGCGACCAGGAGCCGCCGGCCAGCACATACTCGTCGGCCGTGAGGTCGCCCGCCGTGGTCTGCACGCCGGCGATGCGGCCGCCCTCGGCCCGCCACCCATAGACACTGGTGTTCCACCGGAACTGCACGCCCATTTCCTTGAGCAGCGCGGTCAGGACGGGCATGAACTTCCGCGGGGAAAGATGGGCATCGATGGGGAAATAGACCGAACCGGCCACCTGCATCCGGACGCCCGGCTCCAGTGCGGCGGTCTGCTTCGCGTCCAGCACGCGGGCCTCCACGCCCAGTCCGTTGGCAATCCGGGCGAGCCCGTGCGATTCATGGTCGAGGCCCTCCTGGGTCTGGCAAAGGTTGAGCAGGCCCTCGGTCCGCAGCTCGAAGCCGTGGCCCGTGACCTCGGAAAGTTCGAGGAAGAGCTGGCGGCCCACGAGGCAGAGATCACGCAACAACGGGGCGGACCGCTGGGTGTGGCCCGCCGTGCACTTCGTGGCAAAAATCCAGGCCCAGCGTATCAGGTCGCTGTCGAGGCGCGGCTGGATGTAGAAGGGACTGCGCGAATCGAGCATCCACTTCAGCCCCTTCCAGACCATGCCGGGAGAGGCCAGGGGGATGACGTGGCTGGGGGAAACATAGCCGGCGCTGCCGTGCGCGCTGGCGTCCGCCCCCTCGGCATTCCGCTCCAGCAGCGTCACGCGAAAATCCTCGCGGGCGAGATAGTACGCCGTGCAGAGACCGATGATCCCGCCCCCGCAGATGATGACCGAACGCTGCTTGCCCATGGCGGGGGTCAGAGCGTGTCCTCCGCCCGCTCGCCGGTGCGGATGCGCACGATCTCATCCACCGGCACCACGATGACGCGCCCGTCCCCGGTCCGGCCGGTCTGGGCGGCCTGCACCACGGCATTGACAACTTTGTCGCGCATGCCGTCCGGCACGATGAACTCCACCTTCAGTTTCGGCAGGAAATCTACGGTGTATTCGCTGCCGCGGTACACCTCGGTGTTGTCGCGCTGCCGGCCAAAGCTCTTGGCCTCGGTCACGGTCATGCCGGTCACCCCGAGGCCGGCCAGGACCGCCTTGACCTCCTCGAACTTGAACGGGCGGATGATGGCGATAACAAGCTTCATGAGCACGTAAAACACTCCAGCCGCCCGCCCGGGGCAAGAACAACCCGCCGCCGCGCCCCCAGGTTTAGGGCCCGAGCGGAGGCTTGCCGCCGCCCGGCCCTCCCCGCGATCATCTCCCCCCCGGGAGGGCCGCGGCGCTGAAACTGGCTGGGCTCCAGGCTGGCCGGCATTATCACACGCTTTCTGTTCGACTGCCCGCTTCGCCCGCCAAGTCTGGTCGCGTTTTGCCCGTTGCCATCGGAAGGGCCGCTTTCCCATGCTGCGGCGCACTCCCGCCATGTCGTCCACACCGGATCTCAAGATTGATTACGTCGCCCGCCTCGCCCGCCTCGCCCTGACGCCGGCAGAGCAGGAGCAATATGCCCGCCAGCTTGGCGACGTCCTGCACCACATCGAACAACTGGCTAAGGTCGATGTGACCGGGGTGGAACCGACGGCGCACGCCTTCCCGGTCGAGAACGTCTGGGATGAGGACGTGGCGCGCCCCGGCCTGTCTGTCGCCGCCGCCCTGCGCAATGCGCCGGCCCAGCGCGAAAACATGATCCGCGTGCCCAAGGTCGTGGAATGAGCCCGGCCACCCTCCTCACCCCTGCCGTGACGCGGTAAAACTCGGAGCCCGATGCCAGCCCCCCTCCACTTTCAGCCACTCACCACCCTCACCGCCGCCCTTGCCGCGAGGGAGCTTTCCGCCGTGGAGCTGATGCAGGCGGTCATCGCCCGCACCGAGGCGGTCGAGCCGCGTGTCCAGGCCTTCAATTCCCGCAATGAGGCCGACGCCCTCGCCCAGGCCTCCGCCTCGGACGCCCGCCGTGCCGCCGGTGCCGCCCGCGGCCCGCTCGACGGCATCCCGGTCGGCCTGAAGGACATCATCGCGGTCGAGGGCCAGCCCCTCACTGCCTCCAGCAAGATCCTCGCCAATTTCGTCTCCCCCTACGACGCCACCGTCACCCGGAAACTGAAGCAGGCCGGTGCCGTGCTCTGGGGCCGGTTGAACATGGATGAGTTCGCCATGGGCTCCTCCACGGAGAATTCGGCCTTCCACCCCACCTGCAACCCTTGGGATCTCACCCGGGTGCCGGGGGGCTCCTCCGGTGGCAGCGCCGCTGCCCTGGCGGCGGGCGAAGCCATCGCCACGCTCGGCTCCGATACTGGCGGCTCCATCCGCCAGCCCGCCGCCCTCTGCGGCCTGGTGGGGCTCAAGCCGACCTACGGCCTCGTCTCCCGCTACGGCCTCGCCGCCTACGCCTCCTCGCTCGATCAGATCGGCCCCTTCGGCCGCACGGTGGAGGACACCGCCGTCCTGCTCGGGGCCATCGCCGGCCATGACGAGCTGGATTCCACCTCGTTCAAGTCCGCGGTGCCGGACTACCGCGCCGCCCTGAGCGCCCCGCGCCCGCCGGCGCGGATCGGCCTCCCGCAGGAATATTTCGGCGCGGGCCTCGATCCCGAAGTCGCCGCCGCCGTCGAGGCCGCCGTCAAGTTCTACCAAGAGCGTGGCTGCACGGTGCAGCCCGTGTCGCTGCCGCACACGCGCTACTGCCTCGACACCTACTACATCATCGCGACCGCCGAGGCT
>CAISJA010000219.1 GCA_903885525.1 uncultured Opitutaceae bacterium | reverse complement strand
GGGCTGCTCGGCCCAGGCACTTTCAAGGCGCTGGGCGAAATCCGGGGCCGCTGGCACACTTTCAGCGGCATCCCCCTGATGGTCACCTACCACCCCTCCTATATTTTGCGCAACCAGAGCAATCGCTCGAAGCGGATGATCTGGGAGGACCTGTTGCAGGTCATGGATCGCGCCGGCCTGCCCGTCTCGGACAAACAGCGCGGCTATTTTCTCGGATGAGCCCACACCTTCCGACCCTCCCTTCCGGGGCTTCCGCCCTGCCCGTCCCGGCCGGCACCCAGCCAGGATTCGCCGCGCCGCGGCCCGCCACCGCAGCAGGGTGGCGGACGAGGTTCCCGGCGGCGCTGCCCCTCCGCCTCGTGCTCTGCGCCGCCTGGGCCGCCGGGCTGGCCGCCCCGCTTCGGTCCGCCGCAGAAAGATTTGACTTCGAGGTGCTGCAATACCGGGCCAAGGTCCGGGCCGCGCAGCCCTTCGTCCCCCCCGACCGGCCGCTGCCCGATTGGCTGCGGAAGCTGGACTACGACCACTACCGCGACATCCGTTTCGATCCGTTGCAGGCCTGGTGGCGCGAGGCCCGGCTGCCCTTCCAGCTCCAGTTCTTTCATCTCGGCGGCATCTTCCACGAGCCCGTGCAGTTGCACGAGGTGGTGGGCGGGCGGGAGCGCCGCATCGATTTCTCGCCCCGGCTCTTTGACTACGGCCACAACCATCTCAGCGGGCATGTGCCGTCCGACCTGGGCTACGCCGGCCTGCGCATCCACTATCCCCTCAACCGGCCCGAGTATTACGACGAGCTGGCCGTGTTTCTGGGGGCGAGCTATTTCCGCGCCCTCGGGCAGGACCAGCGTTACGGGCTTTCCGCGCGGGGCCTGGCGCTCAACACCGGCGAACCTGGTGGCGAGGAGTTCCCCATTTTCGAGGAGTTCTGGATCGAGCAGCCGGAGCCGGCGGCACGGAGCCTGACGCTTTACGCGCTGCTCGACAGCCGGAGCGTGACCGGGGCCTACCGCTTTGTCATCACCCCTGGCCGGGAGACGGTCATGCAGATCAAGGCGGCGGTTTATTGCCGGCAAAATCCCAAGGTGTTCGGAATGGCTCCGCTCACCAGCATGTTCACGCACGGGGAGAATACCAACTGGTCGCGCGACGACTACCGGCCCGAGGTGCACGATTCCGATGGCCTGCTGATCGCCAACGGTGCGGGCGAGTGGATCTGGCGCCCACTGGGCAATCCCGCCCAGATCCGCGCCGCCTCCTTCCAGGACAGCGCCCCGCGCGGCTTCGGGCTGATGCAGCGCGACCGCGACTTCCACCACTACGACGATCTGGAGGCCTGTTACCACCAGCGGCCGTCCGCCTGGGTCGAGCCCGTGGGGAACTGGGGGCCGGGCCAGGTGCGCCTGGTCGAGCTGCCGACGCCGAATGAGATGAACGACAACATCGTGGCCTTCTGGGTGCCCGCGCAGCTGCCGCCGGCCGGGGAACCTGTCGTGTTCGAGTACCGCCTGCACTGGATGCTGGAGCCCGAAGGCCGTCCCCCGGCCGGGTTTGTCACTTCCACCCGGAGCGCCACGGTGATCGGGCGGCCGGAGCTGCGGCGGTTCGTGCTGGAGTTTGAAGGCCGCTACCTGAGCCAGGAGCCGGCAGGGTCCGCCATCGCAGCGGACATCGCGATCGGGGCCGGCGCGCGGCTGGAAGGCGGCCCGGTGGTGCAGAAAAACCAATTCACCGGCGGCTGGCGCGTCGCCTTCGTGGTCCAGCCCGACGGCTCCGGCCAGCCCGTGGAAATGCGTTGCTACCTGCGCAAGGAGCGCCATGTCCTGACGGAAATATGGAGCAATCTCTGGACTCCCTGACCGCCTTTCACCCCCGGACGGGGACGCCGGAGCAATGGAACGCCGCCTATATCCGGGTGGAGGACTACCTGCGTGCCCACCGGGTCCACAACCGCATCCACCAGAACCGGCTGTTGCAGCAGGTGCTGCGGCGGGCCGCCCTGCGGCACGAGCAGAACCCCGGGCTCGACCCCACGACGCTCGCGGCCGAGGAGGTGGACTCGCTGATGGACCAATGGTTCAGCGAGCTGCTCGGGCACCAGGACCTCCCGCACGAGCGCATCGCCATCGAGGGCCGCATCGCCCTTCTCCTCTGCGACGGTGTGGACCGCTGGCCCTTCGCCTTTCTGGACCACACCCAGATCCCGGCGGAGTTTGCCGGTGAGATGCAGCGCCGCTCCATCCAGGCCGGCCCCGACTTGGCTGTCACCAGCATGGTGCCGCGTGCGATCGAGCTCGGCGCGCTGACCGAGGTGGCCGGCCAGACCTTCGAGCATATGGAGAAGTGGCCCATCCTGCGCGTGACGATCCTGTGGGCCGTTTTCCTGACGATCCTCGGGCTGCTCTTCTACCTCACCCGTTGACCATGCCCGCCCCCTTCACCGTCGAGCAGGTGGATCGCCGCCGG
>CAISJA010000218.1 GCA_903885525.1 uncultured Opitutaceae bacterium | reverse complement strand
GCACCCTCGAAAATTACCCCCCGACAGCGCCGGGGAGCGGGTCCATGAATTGCATGGGATCGAGGCCGCCGCGGACGCAGTCCCGGATGGCGCGGCGCATCTTGCGTGCGAGTTTCCGGGGGTCGAGGGGGGACGGGCCCTTTTCGTGGTATTCGACCCCTTCGTGGAGCATGAGCCAGACCAGCCGCGCGATGCGGTGGGCGACAGCCCAGGCGGCCTTTTTCTCCTTGTTGTCCTTGCGCGCCTTGAGCTTTCCATACAGTGCCGCGAAGAAGCAATCCTTCGTGTGGATTGCGGCCCATGCGATCTGGTTGAAGAGCCGTTTGAGATGCGGGCTTCCCTTGGGGGACCGGGTGCTGTGGTTGACTCCGGCCGACTCCTGCCTGCCCGGACAGATGCCCGCCCACGATGTGAACTGCTCCGGACTGGCGAAGCTGGCCGCCGCCGGGCCGATCTCGGCCACCAGTTCCTGTGCCGCGTACAGGTTCACGCCGGGAACCTTCGACAGCCTGAGCAGGGTCGCGGTGTACGGCGCCATCGCCTTGGCCAGCGCGGTGTTGATCTCGGCGAGATGCTTCCGGAGCTGTTCGACCTGTTCGAGGCCCTGCCGCAGCAGCATCCGGCCGTACTCGTCCAGCCCTCCGGCCAGCGCCTCGCGCAGTTGCGCGGCCTTCTTGCGCAACTGGCCCCGCGCCGCGCCCAAAAGGACCTCGGGGTCTGTCTTGCCGTCCGCGACGAGCTTGAGCATGGCCAGCCCGCTGGCCCCGAACAGGTCGCTGGCAACCGCCGACAGCTTGATGCCGCCGTGTTCGAGCAATCCCTCCACCTGGTTGCGGACCACGCCCTTCTTGCGCTTGATCTGCACCCGCGTGCGTGTCATCAGTCGCCATTGCCGCTGTTCGGCCCCGGGCACGAAGCTGTCCTCCAGGTCGCCGGACCACCAGCGGTCGGCAAGGCGCCGGGCGTCGCCGAAGTCGTGCTTGCGTCCGCGCGGTGCCTTGACTTTGAGCGGGTGGCACAGGTGGAGCTTGAAGTGTGCCTCCAGCCCGTGCCACACCGGCCTCCAGTACTGGGCGGTGGACTCCATCGCGACCTCGGTGGCTCCCTCGCTGGAGAGCCACGCCGCCAGGTGCGCGATCTCGGCGGTGGTGGCGCCGAAGTTTCTGCTGTTGTACTCCGCCTTGCCGTCCTTCTCGCGGCGGACAACGACGGCGAGCATGCTCTTGTGGACATCAATGCCGGCCACGCGGCGTTCCTTTTGTTCCATTGCCTTCTCCGGGTGGCCGCGCGGCAGGGAACCGGTTTCGTTCTATCAGTCACCCTCTCGGGCTTTCCCGGACATGCCGGGCGATCCCATTTATCCTTCCGTCCGCGGTTCCGGGCCAAACAATCCTACGGTCTCGACATATCCATTGCGTGCGCCGACCTCGACCGCCCCGCGACCATTCCCATTTTCATTCAAATCCTTGCGGGCCGGCCCGATGGGGAACAATCCTGCATGCCGCGTCGACAAT
>CAISJA010000217.1 GCA_903885525.1 uncultured Opitutaceae bacterium | reverse complement strand
GCGCCGCGCTGGCCGGCGGCAAAGCGGGCGACGGTCTGCTCGTACAGGGTGTGGAAGCGGGAGGTGAAATCGTAGTGGTTCATGGAAGGAGGGCGGCAAACACCGCGGGCACCGAAAGGCAAACGGCGAGGCGGTCAGGGCACGGTGAAGTCGAGCAGGCGTTTCTGCCGGTCGACCTTGAGCACGACCACCCCGATTTTCTGACCCAACTCAAACCGGCGCTTCGTCTTCCGGCCGACGAAGGCGGAGCCGGACGGAGTGAGCTGGTAGAAATCGTCCTGCAGGGAGGAGACGGGGACGAGGCCGAAGGCGCCAGCCGCCTCGGTCAGCTCGACGAAGAAGCCGTGGTTGCGGACATCGGTGATGACGGCGGGGAACAGGGTCTTTTTTCGTTTTTCGCTTTCGCGCTCGAAGAACTCGCCGAGCTTCAGCTTCACGGAATCGCGCTCGGCCTCGGTGCTGTTGATCTCGGTGAGGGAGAGGTGCTCGGCCAGGGCCTCGGCGCGGACGGCATCGTAAGCGGCGGGCTGGTGGCCGCGCTCACGGGCGAGATGGGTGGCGAGGACGCGGTGGACGACCAGATCGGAGTAGCGCCGGATGGGCGAGGTGAAGTGCGTGTAGTCGCCCTTGCACAGGCCGTAGTGCCCGTCGTGGCTGGCGCGGTAGCAGGCCTTGCGCATGCTGCGGAGGAGCTGGGTGCGCAGCAGGTGACCCTGCGGATGGGTCTTGAGCAGGGAGAGCAGGCGCACGACCTCCTCGCGGCGGGCGAGGTTGGCGACCTTGACGCCGTGGGTGGCCAGGGTCTGGCGGAGCTCGTTGAGGCGCTCCTCGTCGGGCTCGTCATGCACGCGATAGAGCGAGGGCAGGCGCTGGGTGCGGGTGAGGCGGGCGATGGCCTCGTTGGCGAGGAGCATAAATTCCTCGATCAACTGGTGGCTCTCGTCGTTCGTGATGAGTTCGATGCGGTCAGCGTAGCCCTGCTCGTCGACGAAGATCTTCGTTTCGGGCATGTCCAGGTCGAGGCTGCCGGCCTTGAAACGCTCGCGGCGGAGCCGGGCGGCGAGGCTCCAGAGCTGGCGGACCCAGCCCTGCAGGCCGGAGAGTTCGGCGGGGCTGAGCTCGGAGAGCAGGCGGCCGGTGGAGCCGGTCTGGTGCCGGGCGGGTGCGGGCAGGCGGCGGATGGCGTCGAGGTCGTCGGTGAATAGCAGGGCGTAGGCCTGCTTGTAAGTCAGGCGTTTCCGGCTGCGGATGACGGTGTCGGCAAATTCCACGTGCTTGATCCGGCCGTTGGAGGCGAAGGTGATGAGGGCGGCCTTGGTCAGGCGGTCCTGCGCTTCCACGAGGGAACAGAGCCCGTTGGAAAGTTTTTCCGGCAGCATGGGGACGACGGTGCCGACGAGGTAGGTCGAGTTGCCGCGCAGCTGGGCCTCGCGGTCGAGGGCGGTGCCCGGTTTCACGTAGTGGCTGACATCGGCGATGTGCACGCCGACGCGCAGTTCGCCCCCGTCGAGCTGCTCCAGTGAAAGGGCATCGTCGAAATCCTTGGCGTCGTCGGGGTCGAGGGTGAAGGTCGGGACCGTGCGGTAGTCGAGCCGGCCGGCCAGATCGGCGGGGCGGACCTGGCCGGGGAGGGCGGCGGCCTCGCGGACCACCTCTGGCGGGAAGGATGGGGAGAGGTTGAACTTGTGGAAGATGGCGGCCAGTTCGGCGCGCGGCTCGTAGG
>CAISJA010000216.1 GCA_903885525.1 uncultured Opitutaceae bacterium | reverse complement strand
GTCCAGATCATGGCGGACGAGTCCGGCGAGGTGCAGGGCGAGAAGCTGCCCCGCCCCCCGGTCGTCACCATCATGGGTCACGTGGACCACGGCAAGACCTCGCTGCTCGACGCCATCCGCAAGGCCAACGTCGCCGCCGGCGAGGCGGGCGGCATCACGCAGCACATCGGCGCTTACCAGATCGAGCACAACGGCCGCAAGATCACCTTCCTCGACACCCCCGGCCACGCGGCCTTCACCAAGATGCGCTCCCGCGGCGCCTCCGTGACGGACATCGCCGTGCTCGTGGTGGCGGCGGACGACGGTTTCATGCCGCAGACCGACGAGGCCCTGAAGCATGCCCTCGATGCCAAGGTCGCCCTCATGGT
The DNA here is from genome assembly GCA_903885525.1 of uncultured Opitutaceae bacterium. GTDB lineage: Bacteria > Verrucomicrobiota > Verrucomicrobiia > Opitutales > Opitutaceae > Didemnitutus. The sequence continues at coordinate 2,345 of CAISJA010000216.1, read as the reverse complement.
CGCCGTCAACAAGATGGATGTGAAGGGTGCCAACCTCGACCGCGTAAAGACCCAGATGCAGGAGCGCCAGATCACGCCCGAGGACTGGGGCGGCGAGACCGTCACCGTGCCCGTCGCGGCCATCAAGGGCCAGGGCATCACCGAATTGCTGGAAATGATCCTGCTCCAGGCCGATGTGCTGGAGCTGAAGGCCAATCCGAAGGCCGAGGCCAGCGGCGTCATCATCGAATCCCAGGTCGATGCGGGCCGCGGCCCGCTGGCCACCGTCATCGTCCAGCGCGGCACGCTCCGCGTCGGCGACGCGATCGTCTGCGGTTCCCAGTGGGCCAAGGTCCGCGCCATGTTCGACGACAAGGGGGTGAACCTCAAGGAGGCCCCGCCGGCCATGCCGGTCCGCGTCATCGGCTGGTCGGGCACCCCGGATTCCGGCGCCAAGTTCCAGGCCGTGAAGAACGCCCGCGAGGCCGAAAACCTGGCCGAGGAGGAGCAGCAGCGTTTCAAGAAGGTTGCTGTCACTGCGGCGGCCGCGCCGAAGGACACCTCGCTCGACGCCCTGTTTGCCAACATTGCCGCCAGCCAGGAGAAGGTGCTGCGCATCGTCCTCAAGTCGGACGTGTTCGGCTCGCTGGAGGCTGTCCGCAACATCCTCGAAGGCATCAAGAGCACCAAGGTGAAGCTCGACATCGTGGCCGGCGACGTGGGCATCATCAGCAAGAACGACGTGCTCATGGCCGGTGCCGCCAAGGCCGTGATCGTCGGTTTCAACACCAAGCAGGAAAACGGCGTCTCCGCCCTCGCCAAGCACCACGGTGTCACGATCGAGAGCTTCGAGATCATCTACGAACTCGGCGACCGGGTGAAGGAGCTCATGGCCGACCTGCTCGATCCCGACCTCAAGGAAATCAAGCTCGGGGTCGCCGAGGTCCGCCAGACCTTCCCCATCTCCCACGGTTTCGTGGCCGGCTGCCTCGTCACCGAGGGCAAGATCAACCGCAACATCCTCGCCCGGCTCCGCCGCGGCAAGGACTCCGTGTACGAGGGCAAGGTCAGCACGCTCCGCCGGTTCAAGGACGACGCCAACGAAGTCCGCGCCGGCCTCGAGTGCGGCATCCGCCTCGACGGCTGCGACGACTACAAGGCGGGCGACAAGATCGAGTGCTTCGAGATCCAGAAGGTCCGCGCCTCGCTCTGAGCCCGGAAACCGGAACCGACCACCCCCGCCGCACTTCCCCTGGTTGCGCCCCGCCCGACGGGACCGCCCGCCGGCCACCCGCGACCGCCCTTCCGCCCCGATGTCCAACCGCCTCCTCCGTGTCAACGAGCTGTTGCAGCGCGAAATCAGCGCCTACCTGCGCAAACGCCATGCCGCCGAGGCCGTGGCCATCACCATCTCGGGGGTGGAGATCACCGGCGACCTGCGCGAGGCCAAGGTCTACTATTCCGTGCTGGGCGGGGCCGAAGAGGCCGTGCGCGCCGGCCGGTGGCTGCGTTCCAAGCTGACGGAGCTTCGCTCCATGGTGGCCAAGAACGTAGTCCTCCGCCATGTGCCGCTGCTGACCTTCCACCTCGATGTCTCCGCCGACCGGGCGCTGCGCATCGAGAAACTGCTCGACGAGATCGACCACAAAGGGAAGCCGACGGCATGAGCCATTATCCCGGGTTTGCCGCCGGTTTCGCCGTTTTTCTCCAGGAACTCCAGGGCCGGCGGGCCGTGGTGATCGGCCACCAGCGGCCGGACGGAGACTGCATCGGCTCGCAGGTGGCGCTGTGCCGGTTGCTGCGGGCCCGGGGCATCGACGCCGTCGGCATGAACCCGGACCCGGTGCCCCGCCGGATCAAATTTCTGCTCGGCGACACCCCGTTCTTCCGGCGCGACGACATCGGGCACGACCGGCTGGCCATCTTCTCCGATTGTGCGGACCACGGCCGGGCGGGGGAGAAGGTCAAGGCGCTCTATCCGCAGCCCTTCGCCTGCTTCGACCATCACCTCTCGAACCCCGGCTTTGCCCGGCACAATTTCGTCGATACCGCCTCGGCCGCCACGGCGGAGGTCCTGGCCGGGTTGATCCTGGACGCTGGCCTGCCCCTCGACGCCACGATGGCCCAGGCCCTCTACACCGGCATCATGACGGATACCGGCCAGTTCCGTTTTCCCTCGACCTCTGAGCGGGTCTTCCGCCTCTGCGCCGAGCTGATCCACCACGGCGCGCAGCCGGCCCTGGCCGGCATGGAACTCTACGAGCGCGAATCCTCCGGCAAGCTCAAGCTCCTGCAGCACTACATCAGCTCGCTCCGCTTCGAATGCGGCGGGCGCGTCTGCCTCGGCGTGCTCCCGCACGGGCTTT
>CAISJA010000215.1 GCA_903885525.1 uncultured Opitutaceae bacterium | reverse complement strand
GCCATGGAGGCGATGCCCGCCGGCGGCCGGCTCTCGCTCAAGGTGCGCGCGGACGATGATGCGGTTTACATCGCCCTTGCCGACAGCGGCAGCGGCATCAACACCGCCGACCTGGCCAAATTATTTTCACCCTACCACACCACCAAGGTGGGAGGGCACGGGCTCGGGCTGATGATCGTCCAGCGCATCATGCGCGATCACGGCGGCCACATCGGGATCGAGAGCAAGGAGGGCGTCGGCACCGTGGTGACCTTGCAATTCCCCCAAAAACACCGCCGGCGGCGCATGTTGAAAAATTAGCCGGGCCGCCCCGGTGGGGCGCCGGTGGGGCGCGGCGATAAGTTGTCTGCGGCGGACGGAAGCCGCCCGATTAGCCGGGGTGATGAGGCCGGGCGGCAAGGGCTGCACAGGGTTGGCCAAGATGCGCCGCGACGTCGGTCCGGCTTCCGGGCATGCTGGTCCGGCCGGGCTCCGCACCGTCCGGCTTCCACGCATGCCCACCACCGACCTTCCTCCGCAACTGGCCAAGTATGCTTGGTCGCGCATCCTGCGGGCGACTCCCCCCAAACGCGGGGCGGAAGAGCGGGTCGCGGATTTTCGGGAGATTTACAGCGAGTACGATGAGGCGACCGCCCGGGCCCAGGCCCTGCGCTGCATCCAGTGCCCGGTCCCCGGCTGCGTCCAGGCCTGCCCTCTCCACAACCGCATCCCCGAATGGCTGGCGCTGACGGCGCAGGGGCAGTTTGCCGAGGCCGCCGCCCTCTCACGGGCGACGAGCAACATGCCCGAGATCTGCTCGCGGGTCTGCCCGCAGGAAAAACTCTGCGAGGGCTCGTGCATCCTCACGGCCCGCACCGAACCGGTGTCCATTGGCGCCGTCGAGCGGTTCATCAACGAGTATGCCTTCCGCCACCATCTGGTCGAAGCGGTGCAGGCGCCCGCCAACGGTCGCAAGGTGGCGGTGATCGGCTCCGGTCCGGGCGGCCTCGCCTGCGCCGACGAGATGGCCAGGCTCGGCTATGCCGTCACGGTGTTCGAGGCGCAGCTCATTCCCGGCGGCCTGCTGGTGAACGGCATTCCCGCGTTCAAGCTGGAGAAGCGCATCGTGGAGCGGCGCATCGAATTGCTGGCGACGCATGGCGTGGCCTTCCGGCTCGGCGTGCGGGTCGGCTGGGACGTGTCCCTCGCCGGGCTGCAGGCGGAGTACGAGGCCATCTTCCTCGGCGTGGGGGCGCAGCGGCCCAAGCCGCTCGACATCACCGGTGCCGGCCTGCGCGGGCTGGTCGATGCCCTCCCTCTCCTCATCCAGAAGAATGTCGATTCACCGCTCGTCGAGGGCGCGCCGATCGACGTTCGGGGCAAGCGTGTCGCCGTGCTCGGCGGTGGTGACACCGCCATGGACTGCCTGCGGACCTCCCTGCGCAGCGGCGCGCGTGCCGTCACCTGCCTCTACCGCCGCGACCTGGCCAACATGCCGGGCAGCCGGAAGGAATACGCCAATGCCTTGGAGGAGGGTGCCGATTTCCAGTTTCTGACCAATCCGATCGGGCTGATCGACGATGGCACCGGGTCGGTCGGCGGCGTGCAGTGCGTGCGCATGGAGCTCGGCGCCCCCGACGCCAGCGGCCGGCGCCAGCCCCGGGCCGTGCCCGGCTCCGACTTTGTTGTGCCGGCCGATCTGGTGGTCGTGGCCTACGGGTTCGATCCCGTGCCGTTTCCGAAGGAGAGCGACTTCGCCCGGATCGAGCTCGACAAATGGGGCGGCTTCAAGACCGACCGCGACCAGATGACGAGCCTCCCGGGTGTGTTTGCCGGCGGCGACTCCGTGCGCGGCCCGAGCCTGGTCGTGCATGCGGTCCGCGACGCCCGCCTGGCGGCGCAGGGCATGCACCGCTACCTCCACGCGCGCCAGCCGGCCTGAGCGAAACGCGGAGCCGCGTGGAAGCTGGCGCGGGGGGCAGGTTACCGCTGCTCCGCCTTCTTGTCGTCGTCCTGCTGGTTTCGCTCCACTTTGGGAGCGGGCTGTTCGTGCGCGGCCGGGGGGGGCTCGTGGTGGACCGGCGCATCCGGGCGGGCGTGGCCCGTCGTCTGCTCCGGCTTGCGTTCGGTTCGGGGCGCAGGAGCCGGGGCGGCGCGGGGTGCCGGCTGGTCCACGGCCTTCCGGGCCTGGTCCTCACGCGGGCGCGGGGCGGCCGCAGGTGCGTTCGCCGGCTTGGGTTTGTCGAGCGCAACAGGGTGGTCGCGTCCTCGGCCGTGGTCGCCGCCGTCTGCCGGGGCGGCGGCGGGATGAACCGGGTGGTGGTCG
>CAISJA010000214.1 GCA_903885525.1 uncultured Opitutaceae bacterium | reverse complement strand
GCCGCCCTCGCCGCCGCCGATGTGCACTTCGTCACGCTCCTGCCCGGATACGAAAGCCTCGTCAACCCCAGCAAACTCGCCGGTGTGCTGGCGGCCGGCCGCCCGGCCATCTGGATCGGATCCACCGCTTCGGCCAATGCCCGGTTGCTGCGCGACTCCGGCAGCGGTGCCGCCTTCGCCCCCGGCGACGCCGCGGCCCTGGCCGCCACCCTGCTCACTTGGCAGGCCGACCCCGTCGCGGCCGCCCGCCGGGGTGCGGCCGCGCGCCGGTGCTACGCGGAGCATTTCACCTTCGCCGCCGCGCTGCACGGCTGGGAGACGCTCCTCCGCCGGCTCGCGGCGGAGGCCGAATAAGATTCGGGGTTTGCCACTGTCCGTTCCACCCGGTTACCAACTGCGTATGTTGCAGGGCAAACAGGTTTCTTTCACTCTGATCCTGCTCGACGTCTTCGTCGTGCTGCTGGTCTTCAATCTGACCGGCTATGCCCGCGGCGTGGTCGATCTGCGTCATCCCATCCTCAGCGCCCTGGAACTTCCCGTGCTCGTCCACATCCTCGGCGTCTACTTGATCGACGGCTACAACCGGCGGACGGACATGATGTCGATCACCTACACTTCCCTCCATGTCATCGCCCTGCTGACCGCGTTGCTTTTCACCCTGCTGCTGACCTACGCCTTCATCCCCGTAGGCTACTCCCTTCAGACCAGCCGCTTCGTGACGGCTGTCTCCTGCCTGACCGTGATCCCGGTCACCCTCAGCTACCGGCGCTTTTTCTACCAGCGCCAGCTGGCCCGGCAGCAGCAGCGCTACTTTCTCTACCTCGGCAGCCCCGAAAGCTGCCGCGTGTTCCAGGAAGAATGCCGCCAAAATGGCATGAAACAGACCGTGCTCTACGCGACCCATGAATCCTTTGTCCGTCCGGAGACCCGTTCCTCCCCGCCGTTTGGCGATTTCCTAAATTACCTCGAGGCCTACTCCAGCCAGATCGACGCCGTCATCGTCCGTGAATCCAATGTCGAACTGCCCCCGCTGGTGGCCCAGAAATTGATGGACCTGCAGTTTGGCGGTGCCCCCACCCTGACGCTGGAACTTTTTTATCAGGTCTATTGGCGCAAAATCCCCCTCTACCGGATCAACCAGACCTGGCTCTTCCAAGAGGGCTTTCAGATCGCCCGCGAACCGGTGTTTGAACGGCTGAAGCGCGTCATGGACATCGTCCTGGCGCTGGTCGGCCTGCTCCTCTTCGCGCCCTGCTTCCCCTTCATCGCCGCCGCGATCTGGCTCACGGACCGCGGGCCCGTCTTCTTTCACCAGACGCGGGTCGGGCGCAACCGCGTGCCTTTCGAAGCCCGCAAGCTCCGCACCATGCGGGAACATGCCGCCGGCGATGTCTACACCCGCGAAGGCGATGCCCGCATCACCCCCGTCGGCGGCTTCCTCCGGGCCAGCCGGCTCGACGAGTTCCCGCAGCTCTGGAATGTCCTGCGGGGCGAGATGAGCCTGATCGGCCCCCGGGCGGAATGGGGCCGGCTCGTGGAGCAGTATGAAAACCAGATTCCATGCTATCACTTCCGCCACCTGGTCAAGCCGGGCATCACCGGCTGGGCCCAGGTCAACTACCCGTATGGGGCGAATATCGAGGACACCCTGCGGAAATTGGAGTACGACCTCTATTACATCCGTTACTATTCCCTCGTGCTCGACGCCTCCATCGTCTTAAAAACCGTTCAGGTGATGCTGTTCGGCAAGGGCCGCTAGGCCGCCCCCCCCTCGATGTCCGCTTTGCCAATTTATGATCTGATCTGCTTGGGCAGTGGCAGCGCCGGCTTCAATGCCGCCCGCCTCGCCGCCGATCTCGGCTGGAAGGCGGCCGTGGTCGACGGGGCCGACCCGCTCGGCGGCCTCTGCATCCTCCGCGGCTGCATGCCGTCCAAGACGCTGCTGTATACCGCCGAAATCCTCCAGCAGGCCCGGCATGCTGGCCGCTTCGGCCTCCGGGTTTCCGGTGCCCGGGCCGACATGAAAAAGATCCGCGCCCGCAAACGCCGGCTCATCGGCGAGTTTGCTGATTACCGGTTGAAAGCCTTGAGCGCCGGACGATTCGACCTGCACCGCGCCTTCGCCCGGTTCACCGATCCGCACACCGTGGCCCTGTCCGACGGGAAAAGTCTCCGCGCCCGTCATTTCCTCATCGGCACGGGCTCCCAAGTCAGCGTCCCGCCCGTTCCCGGCCTGGCCGCGGCCCGGTTCTGGACCAGCGACGATGTCCTCGACCTGGATTTCATTCCCCGCAGCGTCATCGTGCTGGGCGGCGGCATCGTCGCCTGCGAACTGGCGCAATTTCTCAGCCGCATCGGTACCCAGGTTATCGTCCTCCAGCGCAGCGCCCACCTCCTTCGCGACCACTCGCCCGAAGCGGCCGGCGTGCTCCGGCAGGCCTTCCTGGACGAAGGCATCGAGCTTCACACCGGCACGCAAATCCAGGCCATCACACAGGACCGCCGCGGCACTACGGTGAAATTCCTCCACGCCGGCAAGGTCCTCACCCGCCGCGCCGCCCACCTCTTCAACGCGCTCGGACGGGAGCCCGCCACCGGCGGGCTCGGACTCGAAGCCGCCGGCGTCCGGACCGGCCCGGCAGGGCGGATCGTGACCAACCGCTGGCAGCAGACCACCCGCTCCCACATCTACGCGGCCGGCGATTGCTGCGGCCCGGCGGAAATCGTCCATCTCGCCATCGCGCAGGCCGAGCTGGCCGTGCGCCACGCCCACGGCGTCCGCCCCCTCCGGCCGGTCGACTACGGCATGCTCCTCAACGTGGTTTTCACCGATCCCCAGCTCGCCACAGTCGGGGCCCTCGCCCGCGACCTGACCGCCCGGGGGGTTCCTTTTCTGCAAGCTTCCTACCCGTTCGACGACCACGGCAAGTCCATCCTGATGGAAGCCAAGTATGGGTATGTGAAGGTGCTCGCCGAACCGAGGCGCGGCCGGATTCTCGGCGCGGAAATCGTGGGGAAGGACGCCGGGGAGCTGATCCACTGCTTTTCCCTAGCCCTCGCCCTCCGCGCCACCGTGCGCGATCTGCTGCGCGCTCCTTGGTACCACCCCACCTTGGCAGAAATCCTCACTTATCCGCTCGAGGAGCTCGCCGGCCAACTGCCCGGATAATTTCTCGACACCTCTTCCCCCACCGCAGGAGGCCCGCCCAGGCCTCATTTTTTGCGATGTTCCGCAACCTTTTCCCGGACTCTCCAACGTGTCCAGAGAGGTCCCTCCCTGTCGCTCGCCGCTGTGCCCTGCTATTCTCCCTGATCGCCTTGGGCCGGACTAGGGCTGGACCGGAGCCGGCTTCGGCACGTCCACATAGAGGCCGCGCCGTCGCAACTCATTCCAGTCCTGGATATCGGCGGCCGTGGTATTGACCAGCAGCGCGAGATCCGGACCGGCGTTTGCGACCCGCCGTTGAATGTTCAATTGGTAGCCACCTTGCGCTTGGGAGGTGAGGGTAAAGGTCTTGTTCAACGTTCCGGCACTGCCGATGTCATCAAAAAACACCTCCGAGTAATCCTGGGAGAAACGGGCGTAGGTCTCCGGTCCCATCGCAGCGGATACCTTGGTGAGAAAATCTGCCGTGACCTGCTCACCCTCCTCTGGATAAGGGCTGATCGTTCCCGAAACTTTTTTCCCATCCGGACTGACGCTCAATTGGAGATGCGCCTGATCGAGCTTGGTCACCTGCTGCTCCGCCGCGACCTTGGCCTGGTAAATCAAGTCACACTGCTCCGGTGTGAGGCTATATATCTTGGCAAAATCCTCGCTCACTTTGCCATCATCTTTCCAGACGACTAGATAGTTTTTTGGCCGGAAAGAGCTCACATACTTCAAGCGATCTTGTTCGTAACTATATGGGATCGGCGGCGCCGACACGGGCAGCACTTTATAGCCCTCGGGCAGAATCCCACCGGAGGGGAGTCCCACCGGCTTCTCGGCGAGGTGCGGCGGCGGCTGGGGCTTGGCTGACACTGCCAACCGGGGCGGCGGCGATCGCCGAGAGAGCAGGAGAAAAAGCAGCACGAGAAGCAGAAATGCGGCGACAAACCAGTAGCGATATTTTTTCATTTCTCAGTCAATTAATTGATCATCGAAGAGATGCGTAACGCGGCAAACAGGGCGAATGGACCCGCGCCGGGCCTCTGCCAAGGAAAACCACGCACACCACTTAACTTGGCAAACTATGCCGGCCTACGGACAAAATAAGCAAGCAAATCCAACCCGGAAAGGCCGCCGCCGAACCGACCGGACCTGAGGCCAGCGCAGGTGTGCCGGCAGCCTGTAGATCGTAAGCGTACAACTCTGACGTGACGACAGCGGCGGCGGGATCGGGTAGGCTCCCGGGATGACCTCAGACGACAGCAACCACCGCGGCCGGAGCGGCGGGCGGCAAGTTCCGGGCGG
>CAISJA010000213.1 GCA_903885525.1 uncultured Opitutaceae bacterium | reverse complement strand
TTTTGGCCTGGCCGTCAGAGAAGGCCGGGCTTCGCGCCCTCGTGATCATTCAGCGGGAACGATGCCTCAAAACAAATGACCGCCCGGTCCGGCCGGGGCGGCCGGTGTTGGCGGCCGCGCGCCTCCTCTCCGCTTGCAGGCATCCCGCCCAGCCCCCACGCTCCCCGGACGTGCTGCCCACGACCTACCTCGTTCCCGCCGGCCAACGCCGCGAACGCACCGACAAGGTGCTGGCCGCCGCCTTTCCGCTCCACAGCCGCGTGGCGTTCCAGCGTGCGCTGGAGGCCGGTCTGGTGAAGGTGGACGGCCGGGTGGTGGCGCAGAGCGACGCGGTGCAGGGCGGGCAGACCATCGAATTTTCCCTGCCGGCGGCCAAGCCGGCCGAACTCCGGGCGGTCGCCATCCCGCTCGACGTCATTTTTGAGGACCAGCACCTTATCGTCCTGAACAAGCCGGCCGGCATGGTGGTGCATCCCGGCGTGGGGACAGGGGAGGACACGCTGGTGCATGCGCTGCTGGCGCATTGCGCCGGCGGGCTCAGCGGGGTCGGCGGGGTGGAGCGTCCCGGCATCGTGCACCGCATCGACAAGGAGACCACGGGCCTGATCGTGGTGGCGAAGCACGACGCCGCGCACCGGGCGCTGGCCGACCAATTCGCGCAGCGGTCCCTGCGGAAGGAATATGTGGCGCTGGTCGCGGGCGTGCCGGCCGCTCTTTCCGGCCGGATCGACCGGGGCATCGCCCGGCATCCCGTCCACCGGCACCGGATGACCACGGGCGAAGGCGGGCGCCCGGCGCTGACGGACTGGACGGTGGTGGAAAAATTCGGCACCGCCGCCACGCTGCTGCGCTGCCGCATCCACACCGGGCGCACGCATCAAATCCGAGTGCATCTCAAGTCGATCGGCCATCCGATTCTCGGCGATGCGGTCTACGGTTGGAAGCCGGCGGGCGGCCTGTCGGTGCCGCGGGTCATGCTGCATGCCGAACACCTGGTCTTCTCCCACCCCATTTCCGCGCAGGTGCTCGATCTGCGGGCACCGTTGCCGGAGGATTTTCTCGCCGTCCGGCAGCAGCTCGGCGGGCTCTCCCCCCGGGGATAACAGCGGGCCGGTCGTCGTGGTCGCGCTGGCGCTCTCCGCGGCGGCGCACCTGGTCGTCATCGGCCTGCTGATCGGGGCGGTTCGCCGGGGGGCCGGGTGCGTTCACAGCGCCGCCAGCAATTCCGCCGCCAGGCCGTAGCGGAGGTTGCGCAGCGAGTGGTGGAAGGCGGCGAAACCGCCGGCCTCGGCGATAGCGAGGGTCGTGGCGAGGGCGGTCGGGAATACATCGGCCCGGGCGGCGGCGAGACCGGCGACCTCCCGGCGGGCGGCAAGGGGCAGGGCGCCGAGAGTGGCGAGCAATGCCCTGAGCTGGACGACCGTGATCAGCGCCGGGGTCTGCTCGAGTGGCTGGCCGGTCAGGGCTCCCAGGATTGTGCGGGCGGTGGTGACGGTGCCGCCGGTGGCCACGGCCGCGGCCTGGGGGAGATCGAAGCGGAAGCCGGCCCCGGCCAAGGCGGCCTGGACGTGCCGCCGGATGGCCTCGCCCGCCGGGGCGGGCAGCGGGACGGCGGGGTCCGCCACGAATTTTTCGGTCAGGCGCACGCAGCCCAGCGGCAGGCTGAGGGCTTGCTCAAGGGTGCGGCGGCGGAAGGCGAGGCATTCCAGGCTGCCGCCGCCGAGATCGAACACGTAGAAATCCCGCAGGTGGGCGAGGGCCGGGTCGCTGGTCAGGCCGCGGCCGATGGCGCGGGCCTCCTCCTCGCCGGTGAGGATGCGGATGTCGCAGCCCGTGGCGGCCCGGACCCGGGCGCGGAAGGCGGGGCCGTTGGCGGCATCGCGCACGGCGCTGGTGGCGACGAGCAGGGTCTGGCGGGGCGCATAGGCCGCCGCCGCGGCCAACAGTTCCTGGATGGCGGCGAGGCCGCGGTCCATGCCGGCTTCGCCCAGCCGGGGGGTGGCGGCGCTGATGCCCGCGCTGATCCGGGCGTCCAGCGAGCGGGAAAAGAGCGGGTCCACGCCTCCGCCGGCGGCGGGGGCCGCCACCAGCACCTTGATGGAGTTGCTGCCGATATCGAGGATGGCGACGGCCGGTCCGGACATGGGCTCAGGAGGCCAGAACGCTCCCGGCGGGGCAACAGGTTTCCGCGCGGAGCGACAGCTTCAGGGGGTGAAATTCTTCGGCGCGATCAGGACGGTGAATTCGCCCTTGAGGCTGGCCTGGGCGAGCTGGGCGGCGACTTCGGCGGAGAGCCCGATCCAGAAAGTCTCATGGAGTTTGGTGACCTCCTTGGCGATGCAAACGACGCGGTCGGGACCGAGGAACTCGACGATCTCGGCGGCAAATTTGTCGATGCGATGGCAGCTTTCGTAGAGCGCGAGGGTGTAGTCGAAATCATGATACTGGCGCAGGAAGGCGATCCGCGCAGCCGACTTGGCGGGCAGGAAGCCGACGAAGAGAAATCCGTTGGTGGGCAGGCCGGCGGCGGAGAGGACGGCGGCGAGCGCGTTGGCCCCGGGGACGGGGACGACGGGAAGGCCGCGGCGGCGGCAGGCGCGCACGAGGCGGAAGCCCGGGTCGCTCAGGGCCGGGGTGCCCGCGTCGCTGACCACGGCCACCGATCGGCCCCGGGCGATGAGCTCGGCGAGCTGGTCGGCCGCTTCGGTCTCGTTGTGGTCGTGATAGGCGGTCAGTTCCTTGTGCAGGCCGAGGCGGTGGAGGAGATTGCCCGTGGTCCGGGTGTCTTCGCAGGCGATGAGGTCGACGGCACCGAGGATGGCGCGGGCGCGCTCGGTGATATCGGCCAGATTGCCGATCGGCGTGGCCACCACGTAAAGGTGGCCGGGCAGGGGCGTCAGCGAGGCGTTCGCGGCGGGCGCAGTCATGGTGGCGCCTTGAGGGGCGGCCTTACTTGCCCATGCCCGGGATGCGGCCTTCCCAATCGGCGGGACGGCTCCACGGGATGGAGGTGTCCTGCTGCGGGTTGGAGCAGCCGGCGAGCCCCAGGAGGGCGGTGGAAGCGAGGGCGAGGGCGAAAAGCGTGCGGCGGAGGGCGGGCATGTTTAGGGGCATGGTACGGTAAATGTTTCGCTCTGCAACTGCCGTTTGCGGGGCAGGGCGAAGGTGGGGCACGGGAGGGTTCGCCACCCGCCGGAGGGCGGAGATGACTCAGGCGCTCCAGGCATAGGTGGACTCGTGCCAGGGTTTGCGCACGGACTTGGTGACGTGGGAGCCCGGGTTGGCCGCGAGGTGTTCCAGGAGTTTGTAGACGTGCTCGGTCCGGTCCGGCTGGCTGAGGGCGGTGGCCAGGGCTTCGGCGGTGAAGGCGGTGCCGGGGGCAGCCTGGAGGGCGGCGGTCAGCTGCCGCTTGAGGGCGATGACGCCCGTGGCGGCCTTTTTGCCGGCTTCGACGCCGGGCTGGTGATAGGCGTTGATGCCGACCAGGGTGGCATAGAGTCCGACGACGCGCTCGTAGAGAGCGATCAGCATGCCCACGGTGCGGGGGGAAACCTCCGGCAGGGTGATGGTGATGGAGTGGCGGTCCTTTTCGGTCAGCGCATCCCGTGTACCCAGCAGGAAGCCTTGCAGGTAGTCGCCGGCTGTGATGCCGGGATCGACCTCCAGCGAGTCTCCGGCGCGGTCGCGGAGCACCTCGACGAAGGTGACGAAGAAGTTGTTCACGCCCTCGCGGAGCTGCTGGACGTAGGCGTGCTGGTCGGTGGAGCCCTTGTTGCCATAGACGGCGAGGCCCTGGTTGACGCGCCGGCCGGCGAGATCGAATTCCTTGCCCAGGGACTCCATGACGAGCTGCTGCAGGTAGCGCGAAAAGAGCAGGAGGCGGTCCTTGTAGGGGAGGACGACCATGTCCTTGGCACCGCGGCCGTCGGTGGCCCAGTACCAGGCGAGGGCGAGGAGGGCGGCGGGGTTGTCCGCCGTGACCGTCCGG
>CAISJA010000212.1 GCA_903885525.1 uncultured Opitutaceae bacterium | reverse complement strand
ATGACTGCACCGAAACCGAATATCGCCGACGGCAAGCAAGGGGGGTGTTACTCGTGGATGACGAGAAACCGCTGCTTAATTTGCTCGCCGAAGCGCTTTCCCCGCTCTTCGACACCGATTGCGCCACCAGCACGAAGCAGGCGGAGTACCTTATCCACCGGAAAGAATACAAGGTGGTGGTGTGCGATCACCTGATGCCCGGTGGCAACGGCCTCAGTTTTCTCATCAACGTGCGGGAGGAGCATCCCGATACCCAGCGGATTCTGGTCACCGGCTACATGAAGCCGGAAATGCTGCTGCGCAGTGTCAACGAGGCGGCGCTCCACCGGTATCTGCTCAAGCCGGTTTCGCTGCCGGAGCTGATCAAGACGGTGCAGGAGGCGGCCAAGCTCTACGACCAGGCGGCGGCCAGGCGGTGATGGCCGGGCGGCGGCCGTGGTGTCCGCGACAGCGCCCAGACGCCACGCGCAGGGCACGGGTGCCTTTGCGTTTATGTGGTGACGGGGCGGACGCGGGCAGCGTGGTGGTGGGGGCGCGCACCGCCTGCGACAACCGCTACAGCCACCCTGTCCGGCCAGTCGGACGGAGTGCCGAGGCCGGAGGCCCGCCGGCTCAGTCGTAGCGGCGGCGAAGGTTGCTGGGGAGCAGACCGAGGACTTCGCGGTATTTGGCGACGGTGCGGCGGGCGATTTTCAGGCCCTTGCTCTGCAACAGCCCGACGATGTCCTGGTCGCTGAGCGGCGCGCCGGGATCTTCTCCGGCCACGATGTCGGCGATCATCTCCTTGACGCTGGTGTTGGCGACGGATTGTCCGGCATCGGACTGGTAGCCGGAGGTGAAGAAAAATTTCATTTCGAACACCCCATGGGGCGTCTGGATGTACTTGTTGGCCAGGGCGCGGCTCACCGTGGTTTCATGCACGCCGATGATGTCGGCGATCTGGGTCATGGTGAGCGGCTTCAGCCCGGAAACGCCGCCGGTGAAGAAATCCTGCTGATGCTGGAGGATCTCGCGCGTGATGCGCTCGATCGTGCGCTGGCGCTGCTCGATGGCGTTGATGATGAACTTGCCGGAGCGCAGTTTCTCGCGGAGGTACTCACGCTCGGGCTTGTTCAACGTGCCCTTGGCGATGAGCTCCTTGTAGGTGTTGCTCAGGCGCAGGCGCGGAATGTAGTCCTGGTTCAGGGTGATCTTCCACTCCTTGCCATCGGGTTCGACGGTGACATCGGGTACAACCACGCGGTTGGAATCGTCGGCGAAGCGGCGGCCCGGGGCGGGGTCGAGCAGGCCGATTTCACCGATGGCCTCCTGGATGGTCTCCGGCGACAGTCCCATGCGGCGGGCGATGTCCGGAATGCGGCGGCGCACCAGAAGGTCAAAGTGATCGCGGATCATGCGGCCGGCGACGGAGCGGTCGCGGCCCTTCTGGGCCAGTTGGAGCAGCAGGCAGTCGCTGAGGTTTTCCGCGCCGATGCCGGCAGGCTCGAAGCTCCGGAGCAGCTTGGCACCGGCCTGCACGGTTTCGAGCGACAGGCCGGAGAGGAGGGCGAGGTCGGGCAAGGTGGTGGTGAGAAACCCGCGGTCGTCGAGGCTGCCCACGAGATAGCGGACGGCCTCGCGCACGGGGGCGGGGCAGTCGGACAACTCGGCCTGCTGCATCAGGTGTTCGGCCAGGGAGATTTCCGAAGTGAGGGAATCGAAAAAGTGCTGCCGCTTTTCGTCCTCCTCGGGGGAACGGGCGCGCACGCCGCCGGTATCGGCCATCTGGTCGCGCCAGTCGTCGGACAGCTTGCCCAGCACTTCGAGGTCCTTGTCCTTGCCGAAGGACATGGCTTCGCCTTGGTCGCGGTCGGCGCCGTCGTCCTCGGGTGGGGCCGGCTTGTCGAGGCTGACCCCCTCCATCGGCAGCTCTTCCAGGGCGGGATTGGACTGCAACTCCTCCTGAATGGTGGCGCGCAGGTCGAGGGCGGCCACCTGCAGGATCTTGAGCGACTGGCGCATCTGCGGCGCCAGCACGAGCTGCTGCGTCTGCCGCTGTTGGAAACTCTGGTTGAAACCTGGTCCGCTCATGGTGCCGCGTCAGGCTGGGGCCAAGGGAGTGGCGGGGACGGCGGAGGCAGCCGGGATGGAAGCCTCCGGGGAGGGGCCGAGCAGGGCGGCCAGGTAAACCGCGAGCTTTTCGTTCGTCGGGCCGTAGCGGTCGCTGTAAAGGTACAACTCCAGGTCTGTCATCATTTCCAGCGCAGACTGATAGCGCAGGTCACGTTTGCGGTTCAGGGCTCGTTGCAGAATGGCATCCAGGCGGGGATCGATCTCGGGGCGCAGGCTGGAAAAGGCCGGCACGGGCATGATCAGGATCTGGCGGCGGGAGTCGAGGCGCTCGGGCGCATGGAAAATGTTGCGGCCCACGAGCAGCTCGGAAAGCACGATGCCGAGGGAGAACAGGTCGGAACGGGCGTCGGTGACGGCATAGCTGGCGCCTTCGGGCGACAGGTACTCGTCCTTGCCCGGGATCACGCGGCCCTCCTCACTGTACATCAGGTCCAGGGCCTTCGCGATCCCGAAGTCCATCAGCTTCACATCCCCCTCATGGGAGAGCATGATGTTTTTGGGATTCACGTCGCGGTGGACGATGCCGAGCGGACGGCCTTCCTGGTCGCGTTTGAGGTGGGCGTAGTGCAAGGCGCGGCAAACGCGGGAAATGATGAAGGCGGCGATTTCGACGGGAAACTGGCGGTTCAGCTCCCGATGGCGCTCCATGGCCTCCTCGAGGTTCACCCCGTTGACGTATTCCATCGTCATAAAATACTGGCCCGCGACGGAGCCGAGATGGTAGGTCTGCACGATGTTGGTGTGGATGAGATCGGCGACCAGCCGGGCCTCCCCGATGAAGTTTTTCTGAAACTCGGGGATGCTGGAATACTCCTCCCGAATGAGCTTGATCGCGACTCTCTTGCGAAAGTGCCCGGCTCCCTGCTGCACCGCCTCGTAGACCACGCCCATCCCGCCCTCGAAAATTTTCCGAGTCAGTTCATAATGAAACTCATTGTGGATGTTCTTCAGGGAAGACACCCGGGGAGTTTGCGGCACGGAAAACTGGCTGGCAAGTACTCTGCGCGAAATTTGCACGGTTCCTGCTACAGGATTGACAGACCTCCGCTTGGGACGATTTTGCGCCGGCCCCGCCGCCGGTTGACAAGCCGTCCCGCCGGCCTAGCTTGCGGGCATGATCACCCTCACTTCCCGCGCCGCCGCCCAGGTCCGCCAGATGCAGACCGACGTGGGCGATCCCGCAAAAAAGCTCAGGGTTTTCGTGGAAAGCGGCGGCTGCTCGGGTTTTCAGTATGGGATGTCCTTCGACCTGCCCAAGGCGGATGACCAGGAATTTCTGAGCGAAGGCGTGCCGGTGCTGCTGGACCCCGCGAGCCTGGTCTACCTCAGCGGCTCCCAAGTGGATTTCGACGACGGCCTGCAGGGCAAGGGTTTTGAAATAAAAAACCCCAACGCCCAGAGCACCTGTGGTTGCGGCAAGTCCTTCAGCTGAAGACCGGGCGAGACACCGGTCTCAGCACCGGGCTTGGTGGATCGCGACGATCCCGCCGGTCAGGGGGCGGGCGGAGACGGTGCGGAATCCGGCCCGGCTGATTTCATCAGCCAAGACCGGCCGCGCGGGAAATTGCTCAATGGAGCCGCCCAGATACTCATAGGCCGAGCGATCCCCGGTGACGAGGCCCGCGATCAGGGGCAATATCAGCTTGAGGTAGGCAAAATAGATTGGGCGGAACCACCAGCAGGGTTGGGAAAATTCCAACACCAGCAGGGTGCCGCCGGGCCGGAGCACGCGGCGCATTTCGGTGAGGGATTTGTGCCGGTCCGCCATGTTGCGCAGACCGAATGAGATGGTGACTGCGTCCACACACGAGTCGGGCAGGGGCAGGGCCATCCCATCACCTTGGCGAAATTCGATGGCAATCCGGCGGAGGCAAGCGGCCTGCTTTTTAACCGCCTCATCCAGCATGGGCTGGCAGAAATCCATCCCAGTGAGCCGGACGTGGGCGGGGAGAGCATCCGACAACGCAAAAGCCACATCTCCGCTGCCAGTCGCCAGATCGAGCACGGAGCCCGGCCGCACATCATGCACCGCCCGGACCAGATGCCGTCTCCACCAGTGATCAACGCCTCCGCTCAAGAGGTGATTGGCGAGGTCATACCGGCCCGCAATCCGGGCGAACATGGTGCGTACGGCAATAGGGTCTGGCATGATGATTAAGGTGAACCCCTTACGCGGGTTTACGGTTGACGCAAGCCCGCTCTAGTGAATTATTTGGATCGTCGCAATTTTCGACCATAACTTCAACCCCGCTAACACCATGTCCACCAACCTTACTAAACGAGAAATCGTCCTGGAAATCTACGAGAAGACCGGCTTCCCGCAGAAGCAAATACAAGACACCGTGCAAATGACCCTAGACATCGTCATGGATGCTTTGGCCGCCGGACGGAATGTCGAGCTCCGCAACTTTGGTGTGCTTGAAGTCCAAGTGCGCAAAGCCCGCGTCGGCCGCAATCCAAACAAGCCCGAAACCGAAGTGGTCATCCCTGAACGCGCGGTAGTCAAATTCAAGTCCGGCAAGATTCTTAAGCAGAAAATCAAGCAGCTCAGTCTGGAGAAACTGAGGAGCAATCCGCCGCCTCCGGCGACGGCCTGAGCACGCCGCGCTTCGGTCCGGCATGGCTGGTTTTCAATCCCTCCCTGGCTTCCGGGATTTTTACCCGGAAGACTTTTCCCGTCGTCAGCACCTTTTCCGGGTCTGGCGTCAGTCCGCCCGCGCGCACGGGTTTGAGGAATACGACGCCCCGGTGTTGGAGCCTTTGGAGTTATACACCACCAAGTCGGGCGATGAGATCGAGGGGCAACTCTTCAGCTTCCAAGACAAGGGCGGGCGCAATGTCTCTTTGCGCCCGGAGATGACCCCGACGGTTTGCCGCATGGTCGGCGCCAGGGCCGGGGCTCTGAAACGTCCCATCAAGTGGTTCAGCATCGCCGAATTCTACCGCTATGAACGGGCGCAGAAGGGCCGGCTCCGGGCCTTCAACCAATTCAATGCCGACATTTTTGGCGAGGCGGGGCCGGAGGCGGAGATCGAGCTGATCGCCCTGCTGATCCAGTGTCTTTGCGGCTTCGGGCTGACGAAGGACGATTTTTCCGTCCGCCTCTCCGACCGCGACCTGTGGTTTTTCTATCTGGAGGCGCTGGGTTTCAACGATGCCCAGGCGCGCGGCCTTCTCAGTGCGGTCGACCGCTACGAAAAGATGGGGGAGGACGCGTTCAAGGCCTGCGCCGAGGCACCGGGTGGATTGGCACCCGAGCTGAAGGACAAGGTGCTTTCCTTTCTCAAAATCCGCAGCCTGCCCGAACTGGAAGCAGTCCTAGCACCCTGTGCCTCGGAGAAAATCTCGGCGCGCCTGGACGACTGGCGGAAGGTCCTCGCTGGTCTCGCCGCCATGGGACTCGGTGAGTTTGTGGGTGTCGATCTCGGCGTCGTGCGCGGTCTGGCCTACTACACGGGTTTCGTGTTCGAGGCCTTCGATCGGAAGGGTGACCTGAGGGCGCTGGCCGGTGGTGGCCGCTACAACGACCTGATCAGGAAGCTCGGCTACTCTGATTTGCCGGCGGTTGGGTTTGCCATCGGCGATGTGACGACCGGCCTGCTGCTGGAGCAGCGCGGCCTGACGCCGGTCTACGTGAGCGCACCGGATGTTTATGCTGTGCTCGGCGGACCAGCCGAGCGCGCCGCGGCGCTCGGCGACATCCGGCAACTGCGCGCCGCCGGCTGGCGGGTGGACTACCCCTTCAAGGACCTGGCTTTCGGCAAACAATTCAAGGCGGCGGCCGAGTCCGGGGCGAAGCTCGCCCTGATTTACGGCGGGGACGAATTGGCCAAGGGCGTGGTGAAAATCCGCGACTTGACCGACCGCTCCGAGCGCGAAGTGCCCCGCCACCAGGTCCTCGCCTCCGTCAGGACCGCGCTGTCCGGCCCTTGAAAACCATGAGCCAGAATTTCTGGCGGCGGACCCTGCTTGGGACAGTGATCGACCATGAGGCGCGGACGTTGCTGGCGGCCGGCTGGCTGTCCCAAAATCCACCTCTGGATCGCCGGCGCGCCGCACAACGATTTTTGGCGGCGGCCCGCGACCGCCAGTGGCAGGCTCTGGGAGTATTCACCTCGAGCCTGCCGGAACACTGAGCGCCAACGCCGGCCGGTGCGCCTTTACCAGATCGCCGGCCAGGTTTCCTTGGGCGGAGTGGCGTGGAAGGCGGCATAGAATTCCGGGAACACATAGACCGGCCCCAGCACGCGCCAGCGCACCGGGCTGTGGACGTCGCTGGTGACCTGCAGGCGCAGGGCCTCGGGCCGCTGGTTGGTCCGCCAGCCTTGGGCGAAGGCGATGAAGAAACGCTGGTCCGGCGTCAGCCCGTCGAGGGACGGCTGCGGCTTGCCCGCGGTGGCGAGTTTGTAGGCCTCGTAGGAGACGCGGAGGCCGCCGATGTCGGCGATGTTCTCGCCCAGGGTCTGGTGTCCCTCGATGTGGAGGCCGGGCAGCACTTCGTAGGCATCATACTGCTTGGCGATGAGCTCGGCACGCTCCTTGAACCGCTTTGAATCCTCGTCCGACCACCAGCTTTTCAGGTTGCCCTGCCAGTCGTACTGGCTGCCCTGGTCATCGAAGCCGTGGGTGAGCTCGTGGCCGATGGTGGAGGCGAGGGCGCCGTAATTGGAGGCGTCGTCGGCCTTCTCGTCGAAGAAGGGCGGCTGCAGGATGCCCGCCGGAAAACACATTTCATTCAGCGTCGGCTCGTAATAGGCATTGTTGGTCTGCGGCGTCATGAGCCATTCGTTGCGGTCGACGGGGTGGCCAAGCTTGGCGAGCTGGCGGCGGAACTCGAAGGCGTCGGCGGCGAGCGCATTGGCCAGGTAAGAATGCCGGGTGAGGGTGAGGCCGCTGTAGTCCCGCCAGCGGTCCGGATAGCCGACCTTGGTGCGCATGGTGTCGATTTTCTTATTGGCCTGCTGCCGGGCTTCGTCGCTCATCCAGCCCGCGGCGGCGAGGCGCTGCCGCATGGCCTGAAGGTGGAACCGGACCATCGTGAGGGCGCGCTCCTTTGCGGCCGGACTGAAGGCCACCTTGACGTAGAGCTGGCCGAGCTCCTCCCCCAGGGCGCTGTCGGCGGCGGCCAGCACCCGCTTCCAGCGCGGGCGCAGCTCGGTTTTGCCCGACAGCTTCTTGCCGTAGAACTCAAAGCTGGCATCGACGAAATCGTGGCCGAGGTAGCCGGCGCTGCCGCGGAGCAGGGTCCAGCGCAGGTAGGTTTGCCAGACCGGGATCGGCTCCGAGTGCAGCAGGCCGGCAAAGCCGGTGAAGAATTCCGGTTGGCCGACCAGCACGGCCGGCTCGGTGGCAGGCAGGTGCACGGCGCTGCAATAAGCGTCCCACGCCAACCCCGGGGCCAACGCGGGCAGGGCGGAGCGCGCAAACTTGTGGTAGTTTTTCTCCGGGTCGCGGAGGTCCACGAGCTTGCGCGAGTTCGTGGCCAGCTTGGTTTCAAAGGCCAGGACGGTCGCCGCGGATTGGCGGGCCGCCGCCGGCTGGTCGCCCGCGAGCACAAACAGCCGGGCGATCAGGTCGGTGTAGGC
Source organism: uncultured Opitutaceae bacterium (assembly GCA_903885525.1). Classification (GTDB taxonomy): domain Bacteria; phylum Verrucomicrobiota; class Verrucomicrobiia; order Opitutales; family Opitutaceae; genus Didemnitutus. The sequence continues at coordinate 2,721 of CAISJA010000212.1, read as the reverse complement.
CTGTCGGATCTCGACGGATTGGGGGTCGGTCCGGAAGTAATACTCGCGCTCCGGCAGGCCGAGGCCGCCCTGGGAGAAGCTGGCAATGACGGCGCTGCTGTTCTTGTCGTCGATCTGCACGCCGAATCCGAACCCGCCCCCGAAGCCTTCCGCGTGCAGCCGTCCGAGGAGGGGCACGATGTCGGACTCGGTTTGCAGCGCGGCCACCGCGGCGAGGGCGGGAGCGAGCGGCTGCAGGCCGGTGGCTTCGATGGCCGCCTCATCCATGCCGGCGGCGTAGAAGTCGCCCACCCGCTGGGCGACACTGCCCTGCGGCCCGCCGGTCCGCGCGGCATCCTCGAGAATGTGCCGCAGGATGGCGAAATTGCGTTCATCAATCTCTTGGTTGACACCGTAGGCGGAATACTCGCCGGGGATGGGAACGGAGTTGAACGCGCCGTTGGCGTATTCGTAGAAATCCGTGGCGGGCGAGGCGTGCGGATCAAGGTAGGCGCGGTCAACGCCCAGGATCGGCCGGGGCGTCGGCGCGGGTTCAGCGCCGGCGACGCCGGCGGCCAGGATCAGGGCGGCAAACAGGGGGGGGGATTTCATGGGTAAACATTCTGGCGATGCTCCCGGCCGAGGCAATGCCGTTGGGCGGGAGTGAGGACGGGGATTCGGGCCGGTTGGTCTTCCGTGGTTGCCGCCGGCCGGTTCAGGCCAGGTCGTGCGGACCGAAGGCCCCGGGCAACAGGGCGTCGATCGAGACATCAATCCGCTCGCGGCTGTCGCAGCAGGAGAGCACCCGGGCAGCGGGGCCGAATTCGTAAATGACCTGGCGGCAGGCCCCGCAGGGGGCGGTGGCACCGGCGGTCGGCGTATAGACGACCACGCACCGGAGCCGGAGGTTTTTCTCCCCGGCGGCGACTGCAGTAAAAATGGCGGTGCGCTCGGCGCAGTTGGTCAGGCCGTAGGAGGCGTTCTCCACATTGCAGCCGGCATAGATTTTCCCGGTGGTGGTCAGAACGGCGGCGCCGACCGGAAATTTCGAGTAGGGCGCGTAGGCCCGGCCGGCGGCCTGCCTGGCAACGGCTGTCAGTTTTTTCAATTGGGCGGGGGTGGGATTCATGGCGGATTGAGGTCAGGCGGACAGGAAGAGGGATGGGTGGGGTCGATCAGGCAGTGCCGGCTGGCCGCTACAGGCCGAATTCCCGTTTTACCTCGGCAAATTTCTCAATGGCAAAGGCGAGGTCCTCGCGGGTATGGGCGGCGGACACCTGGGTGCGGATGCGGGCGAGGCCATGCGGGACGACCGGATGGAAGAAGCCGATCACATAGACGCCTTTGTCGAGCATACGCGCGGCAAACTTTTGCGCCAGCACCGCATCCCCCAGCATGATAGGGACAATCGGATGCGTGCCGGGGCGGATGCTCAGGCCGGCCTTGGTCAGACCCTCGCGGAAGAAGAGCGTGTTGGCCGCCAGCCGGTCGCGCAGCTCCGTCGAGCGGGTGAGCAGGTCCAGGCCGTGGAGCGAGGCGGCGGCGATGGCGGGGGCGAGGGAGTTGGAAAAAAGATAGGGCCGGGAACGCTGCCGCAGTACGTCGATGATTTCCTTCCGCCCGGAGGTGTAGCCGCCGCTGGCCCCGCCAAGGGCCTTGCCGAGGGTGCCGGTCAGGATGTCGACGCGCCCCGGCACTCCGCAGTGCTCGGGCGTGCCCCGGCCGGTTTTCCCCACGAAGCCGGCGGCGTGGCTGTCATCGACCATCACCAGCGCCTGGTAGCGGTCCGCCAGATCGCAGATACCGGCGAGATTTGCCATGGAGCCGTCCATGGAGAACACCCCGTCCGTGGCGATCATCTTGAAGCGGGCTCCGGCGGCGTCGGCCTCCCGGAGCCTGGCCTCCAGGTCGGCGAGATCGTTGTTTTTATAGCGATAGCGCCCGGCCTTGCAGAGCCGGATGCCATCGATGATCGAGGCGTGGTTCAGCTCGTCGGAGAGGACGGCGTCCTCCGGTCCGAGCAGGGCTTCGAACAAGCCGCCGTTGGCGTCGAAACAGGACGAGTAGAGGAGGGTGTCCTCCGTGCCCAGAAAGCGGGTGAGGGCCGCCTCTAGGTCCCGGTGGATGCACTGGGTGCCGCAGATGAAACGGACGGAGGCGAGGCCATAGCCCCAGCGGTCCAGCGCGGCGTGCGCGGCGGCGATCAGCGCGGGGTGGTTCGCCAAACCGAGATAATTGTTGGCGCAGAGGTTCAGTGCGTCCCGGCCGTCCGCGACGGCGATGTGCGCAGTCTGCGGGGTCGTGATGACACGTTCGCGTTTGCCCAGACCCGCGGCGTCAAGCTCGGAGAGGCTCTGGCGGAGGTGTGCGGTGAAGGCGGGGTTCATGATGAATTCTTGCCTGCCAGCAGTGTGGCAAGCTGCAGTGACGGATTTGGGTTAGGCGTGCTTCGCCGGTTGCGGGCAGGAATTCATTCCCAATTCAGCACGATCTTGCCGGACTTGCCGGCGCCCATGAGCTCGAAACCCTCTTGGAACCGCTCGACGGGAAGGCGGTGGGTGATGACCGGGGTGATGTCCATGCCGCCTTGGACCAGGGCGGTCATCTTGTACCAGGTCTCAAACATCTCGCGGCCGAAAATGCCCTTCAGGTGAAGCATCTTGAAGACGATCTTGTTCCAATCCACCCGGGCTTCGCCGGAATGGACCCCGAGCAGGGCGAGGCGGCCGCCCATGATCATGT
>CAISJA010000211.1 GCA_903885525.1 uncultured Opitutaceae bacterium | reverse complement strand
CACCGCCGTCCTTGCGGTGACTGTCACAGAACCGGCACCGGCCGCCATCAAGGTGATTCCGCACGGCTCCAGCGTGACGGTCCAGGACACGGACAAGACCAAGCACACCCAGATTCGCGTCCCCTGAGCCAGCGCCCGGGCGGGACAGGGCCGGCGGCCCGGCGGGGCGAATCCAATCCGCTGTGCGCGGCGGCCCGGCCTATTGGAGAAACTGCGGGGGCCAGGTGAGAAACTCCAGCGTCTGGATGCGGTGCCAGTTTGAGTAGATGATGACGCCCCAGACCACGGCGCAGTTGATGTAGGCGAGGAAAACTGCGGCGCTGCCCATGTCCTTGGCGCGTTTGGCGAACAGGCGTTTTTCAAGCGAGATATCGTCGATCGTCCACTCGATGGCGGAGTTCAGCAGCTCGGCGATGATGATGACGAAGAGCGAGCCGAGCATCACTGCGGTGGAGACGGCCTTGACCGGCAGCATCACCGCCACCGGGGTGAGGCAGAGGACAAAGATCAGGTCCTCGCGGAACGAGGGCTCGTGCTGGACCGCGGCCCGGAAGCCCTCCACCGCATAGCCCACGGAGCGGAAAAAATTCCGAAAATCGCGGCGTTTGTATTCGGGTCCGGCCATAGGCGGCAGTCCAGCGCGGAGCGACGGGCCGCACAAACCCAATATCGCCTCCCGCTCCGCCGCTCAGACTTTCAGCAGCCGGAAACCGGGGGCGCTGGGCTCCAGCGTCAGCAGCCGGAGCGCCAGCGCGATGGTCTCGTCGTGGCAGCCGATGTGCTCCAGCAGGCGGCGGACAAAGCGGGCGCGGACGTTGTCGTCCAGGCCGAGCACGGCCCAATAGTGGGTGCCGGAGACCTGGCGGGTCAGATGCCGGGCCCGGGTGGCAGTCACTTCATCCTGGGTGAGCAGCAGGGACGGACGGACGTGGTCCAGGCTGGTCAGGAAAGCGACAAAATCGGCGCGGTGGTGGGCGGCCACCCAGGCCAGCAATTCCAAGTAGCGGGCCTCGGGGTTTGGCCGGCCGGTGAAATCGGCGCTGAAGAGGTGGAACAGCAGCCCATCGGTGGCGGGGGTGGGTCCGACACCGAGCAAGGATTCCAGCACATCCGAGGCCGGCCGCCGCCAGTCGGTGGAAATCCGGGTCAAGGCGGCGTAGGCGGCTTCACTGATGACGACGGATTTCACGACCCGACTGTGCAAGGGCCGCGGCGGAAAATCAACCCCGGCCACGGGGGTGCCGGCGTTTTTTCCGGCGCGGAGCTTCCCGTCGGCGGGCGGGGGCGGCATCGGCGGGGGCCGATCGCAGGCACAGTTCAAAATCGGTAAAATCGTTGAGCACGTCGGGATAGGGGCGGTCCTGCTTGTACACCTGCAGGATGCGGGCGTGCTCCTGGTCGCTGGTCGGGAAGATTTTTGGCGGTTCGCCGGGCAGAAAGAGGGCGGTATAGGCCCGCTGGCGGTCGACCAGACGACGGATGACGAGCATGGGCATTTGCTAGGCAACAAAGCACGCCTTGGCCAGCCCCGAGGGCTAGGGCCGGACGCTTTCCACGAACACGATCCGGCCCTCGCGCACGGTCATGATGGCGGCCTCCTTCACCGCGTCGCGGTGCGAGTCGAAGGTGGTGCGGCCGGTCACACTGGCGAAGTCGCGGGTGGCGGCGAGGGCGGCGCGTAGCGCGGCCCGCTCGGTGGTGCCGGCGCGCGCGATGGCCTCGGCCAGCAGGCGCACGGAATCGTAGCTGAGGGCGGAGAGCCCGTTGGGAACCGAGCCGTATTTCGAGCGGTAGCGGGAGACGAAGCCCTGCACCAGCGGCGCCGTGTTCTCCGGCGAGTAATGGGTCGAGTAATACGTGCCCTCGAGCGCCGGGCCACCGATGGCGAGGAACTGCGGGGCCTCATACGCATCGCCACCGAGGAAGGGGGCGGTGAAGCCGAGCTGACGCGCCTGGCGGGCGGCGAGGCCGGCCTCGGCCCAGTAGGCGGGCATGAAGAGGAAATCGGCCTGCGCGGCTTTGATGGTGGTGAGCTGGGCGCGGAAGTCGCGTTCGCCGCCGGTGTATTGCTGGCGCGCCACGATCACGCCGCCGAGGGCGGTGTAGGTCCGGACAAAGGCCTCGCTGAGGCCGACGGCGTAGGGGGCGGCGTTGTCCACCAGGAGGGCGGCGCGGTGCAGGCCCAGCCGCCGGTACGCATAGGTGGCGAGCACCTCGCCCTGGAACGGGTCGATGAAGCACATCCGGAAAATGCAGTCGCCCGCCGCAGTGACCCGCGGATTGGTGGACGCCGGGGTCACGAGCGGAATGCCGGCCGTTTGGGCCACCGGGGCGGCCTCCAGCGTGCGGGCCGACACACACTCGCCGATGAGCGCGGCCACATGGTCGCGGGCGATGAGCTTCTTCACCGCGGTGGCGGATTCCCCGGCGAGGGAACGGTTGTCTTCGATCACCAGTTCGAGGGGGCGCCCGAGGACGCCGCCGGCAGCATTGATCTCGTCGACCGCCAGTCTGGCGCCGGTGGCGGAGGCCTGCCCGAAGGAAGCATCCCGGCCCGACATCGACATGAACAGGCCGAGGCGGATGGGCGCGGCGGCACCGGCGCTGCGGCCCAGCAGCAACGCAAAGAGCAAAAAACAGCAGCCGGGCTTCATTTTTTCTCCGGGGCGGTGGCCGGCCCGGCCGCAGCCGTCAGGCGGATCGTCCGGCTTTCGGTCTGCCCGGCAAGGCGCAGGGCTAGGGTCGCTTCCACGGCGTCAAACTGGTTGTCGAGCCGGGAGGTCATCGGTTCGACCTCGAGCGACTGGCCGGGAGCCAGCGAGACCCTTTCCGGGTTGACGACGAAATTGCCGAGCGGAGAGAGGAAGTCGACGATGGTCACCCCAAGCTGATCTGGGCTGCGGTTGGTGAGCTGCAGGTGGATCATCATCGGGGGCAGGGTGCTGGCGGCGGCGACGCGGGCGACGGCCGCCGTATCAGCCGGAACCGGGCGATCCTCGGAGGGCGGCCCGCTGTCGCCGCCCTGGCGGGAGCGCGCGCTGCCGCCGCCGGCACGGGAGGATCCGCCCAGGCCGCCGCCCAGACCGGGACGGGAGGAGGAGCCGCGGCTGCCGGAGGAGTCCGTCTCCTCCCGGGAACCGGAAGCGAAGCCGATGCCCTGGCCCACCTTGAGTTCGGCCAGGATGCGGTCGGCGAAGAAGGTGCCGCTGCCAGCGAGAGGGGGAGGCGGTGGGGCGGGCGGTGCCGGCGGACCGGAGTGGGAGCCGGTTTCGCTGGCGCAGCCGGCGAAGAGGAACAGCAGGGCGGCACAGAGGCCGCCGCGGAGCGGCAGAAGGGTGGGGACGGGCATGGGCGTGGGGACGGGCCGGAAGGAACGAAGGTTGCGGAGGTTGACAGCCGACCGGCCGATCAGGTCCAGCCGTAGTTGAAGCTGACGCTGATCCGTTCGGCCGGAGTGCGGTTGGCCGCCACCTCGTGGCGCAGCCAGCTTTCGAACAGGACCACGTGGCCGGCTTGGGCCGGATGCGTTACATGGGTGCGGTTGGCGGGGCGGGCACCGGCCAGTTTTGGCGGAGCGGCCATGAAGCGGTCGAGGCGCGGATCCTCAAATTTCAGTCCGGCGCAGCCGGGGGGCGTCACCACATAGTAGGTGCCGCTGATGAAGGAGAGCGGGTGCAGGTGGAGGCCGTGGGCGGCGTGCTCGGGCATGATGTTCACCCAGAAATCCGACAGGTGGATTTTCCGGCTCCGCAGATCGAGGTCGAGGGCGCGGGCGTACCGGCGCACATGGGTGGTGATGCGCCGCTCCAGGCCGGCGAAGGTGGAGGAGATCCGGTGCAACTGGTTGAGCGAGGCGTAGGAAGTGTAGCCGCCGGGATAATTCCGGGCCGACCAGCGCCGGCCCGCGGCATCGTAGTCGCGGATGCGGCGGCACTCCTCGGCCAGCTCGGTGTTGAAGCGTTCCACCCCGCTCCTGAGCAGAGGCTCGTGGTAGATGAGGGTGGGAAACCAGGCTTGGGTGGGCATGCCCGAGGAAAATCCGGATCGGCGGCGGGGGCAATCCCGGACCCGAGCCTGTTCATTTATCAGGTTGATTACGCCCCGGCCGGGTGTTTGAAGGGCCGGCTTAATTTATGAAATCAACCACCTGCCGCTTATTCTTGGGTGCCTGCCTCTTGCTCGCGGCAGGACTCCGCGCCTCGGCCGACCGTTTTGAACTGGCCGATGGCTCCGTGGTGCTCGGCCGGCTCGTGACCGCCGAGGCGGGCAAGTTCAGGATCGAGACCGCCTTTGCGGGCACCATCGAAATCGCCCAGGACAAAATCAAAAGCTTCGCGACGGATGAAGCCGTGCATGTCGGGCTGGCCGCCGGCCGCGAGGTGCTGGGCCGGGTGACCCCGGCCGGTGACGGCATCCAGGTGGCAGCACCGGGCGGGCCGCTGGCCGCGCCGGTCGGCCGCGTCGCCACGGTGTGGCGGCAGGGCGCCGACAGTCCGGCGGCGCACAAACGGAAGGAGGAAGCCGCCAGGATGGCCCGGCATTGGGCCTATGAAACCTCCCTGGCGATGGCGGGGCGCACGGGCGCGGCCGAGAAGTTCGGGGCCAACCTGGGCTTCAAGGCCACGCGGGAGAATGCGCAGGACAAGCTCATCCTCGGCTTCCAGGCCGAGCGCGCGCGGGACAACGGCATCGAATCCGCCGACCGCGACGCCGGCTTTGCGGACTACTCCGCCTTCATCACGGAAAAAAACGTCTGGTACGCCCGCCTCGCGCTGGAGAGGGACCTGATCAAGGACCTGAATCTCCGCTCCACCACCGGCCTCGGCTACGGCTACAAGCTGATCAAGTCCAGGACGGAGGACCTCGAGTTCCGCACGGGTGCGAGCTACGTGTACGAGAGCTACACCAACCACACCCGCTTCGATTCCCCCGGCCTGGACATCGCGCTGCTGCACACCCGCACCTTCAGGAACAGCAAGCTGGTCAACTCGCTGACCTACACCCCCGCCTTCAAGGATTTCTCCAACTACCACGCCCATCACGAATCCTCGCTGGAGCTGCCGCTGGTGGCCTCGCTGTGGAAGATCAAGATCGGGCTGGCCAACGACTACGTCAGCCTGCCGCCCGACGGCGCGGGCCGCCTCGACACGACCTACTTCACCAGCCTGCTAGTGAACTGGAAATAGAGCCCCCCGGGGGGGGGATGAACCCACGGGGCCAATCCAACAGGGTCAGGGGGCCAATCCAACAGGCCAATCCAACAGGGTCAGGCCTTGGGGTTTGGGCTTGATCGGTGGAGATGCTGAGGACATGGCCCGGCCCTTGCGCATGGAATCGGAATCAGGCGTCTATCACGTCCTGAACCGGGGCAATTACCGGACGGATCTCTTTCGCGCCGACAAAACCAAGGAGGCGTTCCTGCAATGCCTGGACGAGGCCTGCGCCAAGACAGGCTGGCGGGTGCATGCGTGGTGCCTGATGTCGAACCATTACCACCTGGCCCTCTCAACGCCGGGGGCGAACCTAGTGGAGGGGATGCGCTGGCTACAGGGCACCTTTTCGGCCCGGTTCAATCGGTTCCGGGGTGTCCACGGCCACCTCTTCCAGGGGCGCTACAAAAGCCTGATTGTCGATCCCGACGGTGGCCTGGGGCCGCTCTGCCACTATATCCACCTCAATCCAGTGCGCGCCCGGCTTTGCGCCGTGGAGGAGCTGGCCGGCTGGCGCCGGACCAGTTTGCGGTGGATCCTGGAGCCAAAGCTGCGCCCCGCCTGGTTTGCGCCGAAACCCGCCTTGGAACATGCCGGCGGCTTGCGCGATACGCCGTCGGGGCGAAAGCGGTATCACGCCTACCTCGGGTGGTTGGCCGAGGACGAGCCGGCCCGCAAGGCGCAGCGGTTCGAGGCGATGTCGCGGGGCTGGATCATCGGCACGCGGGAGTTTGCCCGGGAACTGATCCAAGAGCAGCTGGCCATGGTCGGGCAGGGGCCGCGGCTGGCGGCCGAGTTGCAGGAAGCGCGGGAGGCGCTCTGGCGGGAAGCCCTGCGGCAGGGGCTCCGGCGGGCGGGACGGAAGGAAACCGCACTGGCCACGACCGGCAAGTCCGAGGCCTGGAAACTGCAACTGGCGGCGGAGCTGAAAGCGACGACCACGGTGACAAACCGCTGGCTCGGCCAAAACCTCCACATGGGCAACCTCCACGAAGTCAGCCGCAAAGTGGCCGCCTGGGGCCGCCGCCACGATGGGACAGAAGCCCAAAACACAAACCCCAAGGCCTGACCCTGTTGGCTTGGCCCTCCACGGTCAAGGTCGACAACGCCTGGGGTGCCGACATTCTGCCGGCCAATACCGGAGGACCAAAACAGGACACCGCCAAGGTTTATGCTGGCATCGCTGGCGGTGGTACCGGGGGACTGGACTTGATTCGGTCCGACTCCAAGGGCTACTTCATTGCAGCAGCCGCCCAGTCCTTCACCTACGACAGCGATGGGAACATGACCGGCGACGGTGTCTGGAACTACACCTACAATGCCGAGAACCAGTTGGTCAGCATGACCACCACTACTGCGGCAGTGAGCGGTGGAATGCACAACCGGCTGTTGGAATTCAAATACGATTACCTGGGCCGTCGCGTGCAAAAGCGCAGTGTTGATTTCACCGCCACGACGGATGTCACCCAGCGCTATGTGTTCGACGGCTGGAACCCGATCGCTGAGACCGATACGGTAGGCACGCTCCAGCGCGTCTTTACTTGGGGACTCGATTTGGCTGGATCGCTGTCCGCGTCGGGTGGTGTGGGGGCTTTGCTCCAGATCACGGACCTCGTGGCAGGCAAGACCCTTTGTCCCGCGTACGACGGCAATGGGAACATCACCGGCCTGATCAACGCTGACTCCGGGACGACCGAGGCTGCCTACGAGTATGATCCGTCCGGCAACCTCCTGCGCAGCGAGGGTACCTACGCCAAAAGCAATCCGTTCAGATTTTCGACCAAGTGGCAGGACGACGAATCTGGCTTGGTGTACTATGGGCTTAGATATTTCTGCCCGACCTTGGGTCGGTTCATCAATAGGGATCCGATTAGCGAGAAGGGAGGGCTGAATCTTTACGGCTTTTGCGGAAATGACGGCGTCAATCGGGTGGATCGGCTTGGAATGGTTTTTGTTCTGCCCGATTTTCCAGTCACCTCGACTGCAATCCAAACAGGAAATCCTGTCATCATCACGGCCGCGGTCGTTATTGATGTGATTGCGTCTTTTGGCAGTTCCATTGGCAAATTCTTTTCGCACTTGTTCGGTGGCGGAGGACATTCGGGCCTGCCGGACCATCGAATTGTTCATTCGCGGGTGGGCGGCCAAGGACGTGGATTTAACCCAGACCCTTGGAATACTGGCCGCTTCACGTATCAGGGTGACGGTGTATGGGTAGAAAATACCGGGCAAGACGCCGGATGGTATAGCTCCACTGTGCAACTCGATCCCGTTAAGGTAACCGCGGCAAGGATACCGGCTTGGCAGGCTGCGGTAAATGAGTTTGTCGTGAGCGCGGCCAAAGCTGCCGTCATCGGTGTAGGTAGTGGAATTGCAATAGGTGCCCTAGTTGCGGCTGTGCCCGCGGCGCTTCCAGTGGTTGTCGGTCTCGGCGGTGCGGCATTAATTCATAGTACTTACCAATGGGCGTCGGGTGGATTCCCAATTACGCCCAGTGGAGCTGGCGAATTTGTGGGGGGCCTTGCTGGTGGCGGCTACGGTGCCAAACTTGGTGGCACCTTCGTTAAGGCCGCTGCGTCTGCATTATCAACCGCAAGTACGGCCGCAGAGACCACAGCCGCTCGGACGCTAACTGAAACGCAGCTAGAATTCCCATTCGCCCGCGGTGCAGCCGTTCAGACTCCCGGCGTAACCGTGGAGGGAGAGACGTTCGTTCGTGTGGGCGCTCGCCCTTGGAATTTGAAGTTTGGTGCGACACCCGGCGGTGCTCAGCCCGGCACCTATGCCTTTCCGCAGGCGACTTTCGAGACAATCGGGGAAAACCCGGCGTCTCTGAAAAACTTCGGCGATTTGCCGGGCGCAGCGCCACAATACTTCCGTACTCTCAGCCCGCCTGCGGGAACGCTGATCCAACGGGGCATCGTGCCGGGTGGCGAATTTGGTGGTGTTGGTGGCGTTCCGGAAGTCATCTTCCCAGAGGGCTTCTAGTAGTCTCATGGCTGAAATTCCCACACATCTTCAGGCTCTTGTCTTGGACTTCCCAGAATACAGCCAAGGCGTTAACCGCATTACGGTACGGCTTGCGGACGGGCGCGAGTTTGGGGACGTGTTCGTTGCCTGGGGCGCGGAAATAGTAAAAGTTCAAGGCTACGAATCGCTGCCGTTCGACCCTAGCCAAATCGTTGAAGTCCGGAAGCAGTGACACCCAGAGATGAGTGCTATGTCCAGCGCCGATTAGGTT
>CAISJA010000210.1 GCA_903885525.1 uncultured Opitutaceae bacterium | reverse complement strand
CAGCCGGCCAGCCAGCCAGCGGCGATCCTGCGGCGGTGCCAGAGATGCAGGCCAACCGTGCAGAGCACGAAAATGGCCCCCATTATCAGGTTGGTGAATTTGAACAGGCTGAGGACGCCGAGCAGGACGCCGAGCAAGGCGGAATTGAGCCGGGCGGACTCGCCGTGGCGACGCAGCAGCTCGAACCCGGCGAGGGCGATGACTTCCTGATGCAAGCCGTCCTCGTAGGCGAGGCCGAGCAGGAAGAAGAAAATGAAGTAGGCGTAGCGGCCATAGCCTGTGAGGCGCAGCCCTTGGCGGAAAATGACCAAGGTAAAGACCAACGCTTGGATGATCTGCCAGACCACCAAGCTGTGGTATTGCAGTCCGCAATACGTGTTGCCCATGAGGAAGCCGAGCGGTCCGTAGGTGAAGACTACATCGACCCCGAACTGCAGGCCGTCTTGGAAGCACTTGCCGAGCGCCATGCGCCACGAGGCGTCGAGTTCGTTGGTCGGAGAGAGCGGGAGGGTGATCATCACCAAAGCCATCAGCCCGAAGAACAGGATGCGTGTCGTCCAATCGGCGGCAGTGGGCTTGGTCAAATAGGTTGTTTCCATCTGGCTTTTGAAACCTGAGACAATGTTTTTGCCCGGTTTGCGTCTAGCGGCAAGTTTCGAGGGTTAGGTCCGCCCAAAAGGTCCAGTCGCTGCTGACATCACCAGCGGGACCGGGATCGATTACAAACTCAATTTGTCCGGTGGCGCCGGGCGGAAGGTCGGCCTGGAAGGGTCGGATAGTTCGGTCGGCCGGGTTTTTCCCAGGCAGCATCAGATGGCGGTACAGGCAGGTCCGGCGGCCGTCGGGTGCAAGCCAGTCCACCCGGAACTCGGCACCGTCGGTAGGGTGCGGATTTTCGGGCGCATAAGCGCCGGGTCGGAAGCCATGTCCGCCCCGCACAGCCAGCACCTGCCCGGGCAGATTGTACCGAAAGCGGGAAGGGGCGTGGGCGGAGTAAATCAGGCGTCCCTCCTCCACACTGGCGGAGGCACCGAAGGGGGCGGTGGCCTCGCTCGGAATGAGCTGCCGACGGGACTCGGCGAGGATGAAAGCGCCGAGCTGGGAGCGAGGAAGCAGTCCGGGCTGGGTGTTGGTTTCGCGCACCGGGCTGAGGAAGACCGCCCCATCCGCACAAGTGGCACGGGCCTGAAGGCGAAGTACACCGGGATGGACGGACCGAGGAATCGCAAAGTCCACGACGAGGCGGGTCGCAGGGGAGAGGCTGATCCCGTCGATGGCGGCTCCATCCAGCAGCAACTCCAACCTTTGCAGCCGGCCGGAGGTATCTTCGGCGGTGAGCCGGACCACAGCGGATTTCGCATCGAGAAAAGGAGGGGCAAAGACTGCGACACTGCCGGGGCGGGCCGGCTGGGCTGCCGGTGCCGGTGCAGCCCCAGGCGGGACCCGCCGGTAAGAATCCTTGATGGCGAGCAGACGGAACCCTTGGCCGATGAATTGCTCGTTTTCCACGGCGGCGTAGTGTTCCTGCAAAAACGCGGCGAGGAGGGGGAATTTCTCCAATGGGTACTTGTCCCAATGGCGGTTGGGGCCGGCACTGCAATCGACGATAAAGACGGGCCGGTTGGCCTCCAGCTCTTGGAGAAGCGTTTGCATCGCACCCGGCACAATAGCGTAGGCGGTATCGCGCGCAGGGTCGCAATTTGTCCAAGGGATCAGGCCGGTGAGGAAAGATCCGTAGACGAAACGCGAGGCCGGCCGACGGTCGGCGAAGAGGTAAATGTCGGGATGGTATCCCCACACGAAGATACGGTCGGCGGGTTGGCTGCGGCCCGCGATGAAACCGGACACACGGAAGGAGGGGTCGGACGGCAGGGTGCGAGCGCGGGCCCGCCGGACGCTCCCCGCCAGTCCGAAGACCAAGGCGATCAGCGACGCGCCCAGTGCCATCCTAAGCAGGAGTCGCCGGCGGGCCGAGAACGCGAGGTGGGTGCAGCTGGATAGGAGCCAACCTGCGCCAAGGCAGAGCGGGGGCATGTCCAGCGCCGATTAGGTT
>CAISJA010000209.1 GCA_903885525.1 uncultured Opitutaceae bacterium | reverse complement strand
CGACTTCAACGCCTTTTCCGACACGTTCCTCTCGCTCGCCGCCCTCGCCCCGCTGATGGAGGGCACGACCCGCCTCCGGGGCATCGCGCACACCCGCCGGCAGGAGACCGACCGCGTGGCCGGTATGGCGGGCGAACTGCGCCGGCTCGGGCAGGACGTGCTGGAGACCGAGGATGCGCTGGAGATCCATCCCCGCCCGCTCCGGGCGGACCAGGTCATCGAAACCTACCATGACCACCGCTTTGCCATGAGCTTCGGCATCCTCGGCTGCCATGACCTGCGCCGCGACGGCCGGCCTTGGCTGACGGTCCGCGACCCGGCCTGCTGCGGCAAGACTTTCCCGGCCTTCTTCGACCTGCTGGCCGGCCTGCACGCGGCCTCCCACTGAGACGCCGCCAACTCCCATGCAACACCGGAACCCAGGAAATGCGCTTCACGCCGGCAGGATGAAACCGGGTCGGCCCCGGTTCCGCCTGGCCTCCCCAGTCTGCACCGGGGCGCAGCCACGCCCATGACGACGACATCCCCTTTCCCCATCGTCGCCATCGACGGCGGCGCCGCCTCCGGAAAATCCTCCTCGGCCCGGAGCCTGGCGGAGCGGTTCAACCTGCTGCATGTGGACACCGGGTCGTTCTACCGCCACCTCACCTCTGAGCTGCTGCGGCAGGGCGTGCCGTCCGGCGACCTGCCCGCGCTGCGCGCGGCGCTGGGGCGGCTGGAATTTTCCACCCGGCTGGAGGGCCGCTCCGCCCGGATGCTCATCGGCGGCCGGCCCGCCGGCGAGGAGATCCGCAGCCAGAACGTGAACGCCCACGTGTCGCACTACGCCGCCGTGCCCGAGGTGCGCACGGCGCTGCTCGCCTACCAGCGCGGCCAGGCGGAGGTCGCCCGGCAGCACGGCTTTCGCGGGTTGGTGATGGAGGGGCGCGACATCGGCTCCGTCATCTTCCCTGACGCCTCCTGCCGGTTCTTCCTGCACGCCGACCCGGCCGAGCGCGCCAGGCGCCGCGAGCAGGAGGGCCAGACCGACTCCATCGCCGAGCGCGACCGCCTCGATTCGTCCCGCCCGACCGCCCCCCTCACCTGCCCGGCGGGTGCCATCGACATCGACAGCACCTGCCTGAACCTCGGGCAGGTGGTGGACCTGATGGCCGGGATCATCGCGGAAAAGCTGGGTTAATCCTCCGCCTGCCTCCGGTGTATCGCTTCAGGCCGACTGCCTCCCACCCATGCCCCGCGTTTCCGACCAACTGAAAATGACGCCGTTCTACGGCATCTTTCAGTATGCCATCCGGGGAGCCTACGAAGCCCTCTTCCGCGGCGAGGTGGTGGGGACGGAGCTGATACCGCGGCACGGCCCCTTCCTTGTCGCCGCCAACCATTCCAGCCATCTGGACCCGCCGGTCGTCGGCTGCCATGTGCCGCGGCAGATGCGCTTCTTCGCCCGCAAGACCCTTTGGGACAACCCGCTGCTGGCGTGGTGGCTCGACCAGGTCGGCTCCATCCCGGTGGACCGCGACTCCGGCGACGTGGGCGCCATCCGCCGGGTGCTGCAGGCGCTGCACGAGGACCGTGCCGTCATTTTGTTTCCTGAGGGCACACGGTCCCCAGACGGCACGCTGCAAAAGCCCAAGGCCGGCGTCGGCCTGATGGCCTGCAAAACCGGGGTGCCCGTGGTGCCCTGCCGGGTGTATGGCGCGTTCCAAGCCTTTGGCAAAGGGTCCGGGTTTCCGCGCCTCGGCTCCCCGATCACGGTGGTGTTCGGCCATCCGATCACGGCGGCGGAGTACGATGATCCCGCCGCCGGCAAGGCACGCTACCAAGTGGCCAGCGAACGCATCTTCGCCCGCATCGCCGCCCTGCCCGAGCCGGTGTTGCCGGTGCTTTGAGCCGGCCCGGCAAGCAAGGGCTGCCCTGCTGCGCAGCGGCACATCAAAGAACTCCCTGCCTGTGGGGCGGGTGCCCTCACCCGCCGGTGAGTTTTGCAGGGCAGGGTTTCCCAACCCCGCCGCTGCGCTGGGCGTACCATGTTCGCGGTGGGTTTCGGCGCCCCCACCCCACGTTTTCCTGGAATCCGCCGCGCGGATTCCTCAGGTCAAGGTCGCCGACCGGACCTACCGGATGCCGCAGGCGGTGCGGACGCGGGCCAGCGTCTGCGCCGCCACGGCACGGGCCCGGCCGGCGCCGTCGCGCAGGACCTGGTCCACGTAGTCCGGATTCCCCACGAGCTCGGCGCGGCGGGTGCGGTACGGGGCGAAGTGGTTCCAGTAGTGCTCGAACAGGCCCTTCTTCAGGTCCCCGTAGCCGAGACCGCCGGCGCGCAACCGGTTCTCGTAGTCGGCCGCGACGTCCGCCGGGGCCACGAGCTTCAACAGCTGCACGGCCAGGTTCTTGTCGGCGTCCGGCTTCGGCTCCTGCGGCGTGCGCGAGTCCATCACGAGGCCCATGATCTTTTTCCGCAGGGCCTTCTCGTCGCCGAAGATCTCGATGGTGTTGCCGTAGCTCTTCGACATCTTCTGGCCGTCGAGGCCGGGGATCACCGCCACGTCGTCGGCAATCCGCTCCTCGGGGACAACGAGGCACTCGCCATAGGTGAGGTTGAACTTGATCGCGATGTCGCGCGTCATCTCGAGGTGCTGCTTCTGGTCCTTGCCGACGGGGACGACATGGGTGTTGTAGAGCAGGATGTCGGCGGCCATGAGGACCGGATAGGCGAAGAGTCCGAAATTCGGGGCGATGCCCTTGGCGAGCTTGTCCTTGTAGCTGTGGGCTCGCTCCAGTAAGCCCATGGGGGTGAGCGAGCCGATCAGCCAGGTGAGTTCGCAGACCTCGGGGACGTCGCTCTGGACCCAGAAGACGGCCTTCGCCGGGTCGAGCCCGCAGGCCAGCCAATCGAGGGCGATCCCGCGGGTGTAGGCGCGGCGCCCGGCGGGGTCGGTGAGGACCGTCATCGAGTGGTAGTCGGCGATGAAATAATAGGCGTCGCCGCCGGCCTGCAGCTCGATGGCCGGGCGCATGGCGCCGAAATAGTTGCCGATGTGCAGGGTGCCGGAAGGCGTGATGCCGGTGAGAACGCGGGGCATTTTCGATTTTGGATTGGCGATTTTCGATTTACCGAATGGCCATCAGGCCGCATCGGACGGGCGGTGTGAAGCGCGAAATTGGGCGGCGACGAAACCGGCACGGAGACCCTGAAAGAAAATGGACACCATCTGATCCCTCCACAATAGCGGAGCCATTATTTCTGGCCACGCGGCGGGTGAAGCCCGACACGCGGCCAGGCTCAATCCCGGCGGGGGACGGTCAGCACGCTCTGGCGGGAACGGGCGATGGTGGCCGGCGGCAGGTAGCCGCTGAAAACGGTGCCCGGGGCCACGAGGGCGCGGCGGCCGAGGAGCGAGCCTGGGTTGAGCACGGCGTTGCAGCCCACCTCGGCGGCCTCGCCGAGCACGGCCCCGAACTTGCGCAGCCCGGTGGCCACCGTGCCGCCGGGGAGACGGACGGACACCTCGGCCTGGTCGAGTCGGAGGTTCGAGCAGATCGCGCCGGCACCGAGGTGGGCGTGGTTGCCCAGGATCGAGTCGCCCACGTAGTTGTAATGGGGCGCCTGCACCCTGTCGCCGAGCAGGCAGTTTTTGAATTCGCTGGCGTTGCCCAGCACGCAGCCGGCCCCAGCGATGACGTTGCCGCGCAGGAAGGCTCCCGGGCGGATGTCGCAGCCTTCGCCAATCCAGACGGGACCGATGATCGTGGCGTAGGCCGGCAGCTTGACGTTGCCGTGCAACCACACCTTGCCCTCGACGTGCACGCCGCTTGGGATGGCTTGGAACAAGGGGCCGAATTCCACGGATTCAAGGGCGGCGCCGATGTGCTTGAGCCATTCCCAGGGCGGCAGCTCCGCCGGAAAGAAGGGGGCAAAGCGGGCCAGTGACTCCGGCAGGGTAAGAAAATCCGAGGCTTTCACGGCTCCTCTGATAACGAAAAAACCGCTGGAAACCAGCGGTTTTCGTAAAATGGAGCGGGCGAAGAGACTCGAACTCTCGACGTCCACCTTGGCAAGGTGGTGCTCTACCAACTGAGCTACGCCCGCAGGGAAGAGGCCAAAGTATTGGTCGCCTCCTTCCGCCGTCAACTGGAAACTTGCAGGACCGGAAAAGAGCCGGCCGGCCGGCATCCCGGGTATGGCCGGCAAGGAGTGAAAGCCCTTCCTTTTGGCGCAGGGTTGGCATGCTTCCGGCATCCGGCTTTCCTATCCTCCGCCCCCGTGATCGACCAGCAAACCATCGCCCGCACTGTTCCAGGCATCAGCGCCGACGAGATCACCGCGCACTTCAACCAACTGCCGGAACGGTATTTCACGCAGACGGAAGAGTCCGATGTCGCCCTGCACATCGGCATGGTCAACCGCCTCTTTCACAATATTTCCAACGCCGAATCCCTCGGCACCCTTCGGCCCGTGATCGAGTGGCACGATCACCCGGCCAACCCGTGCAGCGTGGTGCATATCGTCACCTGGGACCGGGCCGGGCTCTTTTTCACCCTGGCGGGCGGCCTGAGCGTGGCCGGCCTGAACATCCTTTCCGCCCGCATCAGCACCCGCAACGACCACATTGCCATCGACCGCTTCGAGGTTGCCGGCCCTGACCGCAAACCCGTCCGCGACAAGCCGGCCAAGGAGCTTTTCGCCCGCACCGTGGAGGAGGCCTTGATGGGTGGACGGGACCTCTCCGACGCCATCCGTTCCCAGGCCGGTCGCTTCACCGCCACGCCCGCCCCCGCCATCACCGCCTGCATCGAGGCCTATCTCGAAATTTCCTCGCCCCGCGCCATCATCGAGATCCAGGCCGCCGACCGTTTCGGCCTGCTCTACCGGGTCGGGCGGCTGATCGCCGAGCACGGTTTCAACCTCTCCGCCGCGCGCGTCGATACCGAGCGCGGCCTGGCCATCGATCGTTTCCACCTCGAATCGGCCGACAAGCAGCCTGTGGATGCCCGGCGCCTCGCGCACCTGCGGGATGCCTTGCACGCCGTCGCCTGAGCCGCCTCCCGGGGCTCCCGCCCGGCAGGGGGCAACCCCGTTGGCATGGGCCCCGCGCCGGTTCGCGGGCAGAATCGGCGCCCACCCGCGCTCCTTCCCGGACCGGCTCCACCGCCCCCAGCCCGTCCGCGCAGCCCGCCCACCCGCGCCGGCCGGACCAACCGTGGCTACGGTCAGGGCGGCGGTCAGAATTCGCTTTCGGGGCTGCGGCGGACCTGCTCTGCTCCCCGCTTGATGCCTTCCGCCGAGTCCCATGACCTCGCCGCCCTATACCGGATCGCCTCCCTCGCCTCCGGCGAAGGCGACGCGCGCTCGGCCGAACGCGCCGTCTTGACCGAAGTCATGGCCTGCCTCCCCGCCGACAGCGGCTCGCTCTCCCTGCTGAATCCCCACACCGGCTACCTCGAAATTTCCACCCACCAAGGCCTGCCCACGGACACGGGCGACTTTGCCCTCAAGCTCGGCCAGGGCGTGACCGGCTGGGTCGCCCTGCATGCGCGGCCGCTGCTGGTGCCCGATGTGGTCACCGATTTCCGCTACATCGCCGCCCGTTCCTCGGTCCGGTGCGAGATGGCCGCCCCGCTCCTCGCCCACGGCCACGCGGTGGGGGTGATCAACCTCGACGCCGACCGCCCGCACGCCTTCGGCCCCGACGACCTCGCCCGCCTCGTCCGCCTCGCCGATGAAGCCAGCCGCACCCTGCAGCGCCTCTGGCAGCTCGAGCGCCTGCACAGCGAGTCCGCCCAGCTCGAAACGCTGGTGGACCTCGGCCACTCCCTCGTCGCCCGGCTGGAGGAGAGCGACCTCCTCGCCACCCTCACCCGCAGCGGCCGCGAACTTTTTGGCGCCCGGCTGTGCACGCTCCACGCCTGCGACCCCGCCCAGCGCACCTTTGAGGTGCAGGCCTGGAGCAGCGAGCCCAACTTTTCCGACGAAGCCCTCCGGCACGAACCCTTCCCGGCGGCCGAGTCGATGCTGGCCTCCTCCCTGCGCGTCGGGCGTGTTCTGGAGTTCCAGAATCTCGACACCACCGGCGGGCACGGGGCGATCGACCACCCGGCGGACCCCTCGCTCTGCTCCGCCCTCGCCGCCCCGCTGCTGGTGGACGGCGCCCCGGCCGGCGTGCTGGCCGTCTATACGCCCCGCCCGCACCGCTTCTCGGACGCCCAGAAACGCCTCCTCGCCGCCCTCGCCAGCTTCGCCGCCGTCGCCCTGCACAATTCCCGGCTCTACGCCCGGGTGTTCCAATCGGAGGAATCGCTGCGCAAGAACCAGACCCTCACCACCCTCGGCCTGCTCGCCGCGGAGATTGCCCACGAAATCCGCAATCCGCTCACCGTGATCAAGCTCCTGCACGGCGCCCTCGGCGCCGATTTCCCCGAGGGCGACCCACGGCGCCGCGACCTGCAGGTCATCACGGAAAAAATCGAGCAATTGGAGGGCATCGTCACCCGGGTGCTCGGTTTCGCCCGCGCGCCCTCTGCCCTGCATTCCCGCTGGCCGTTGCAT
>CAISJA010000208.1 GCA_903885525.1 uncultured Opitutaceae bacterium | reverse complement strand
GTGAGTGTCTATGCCCTGATGCAGTTTATCGGCTCGCCCTTCCTGGGTGCCCTTTCCGACCGGTTTGGCCGCCGGCGCATCATCCTGATCGCCACCGCCGGCTCCGCCCTCGACTACGTGATCATGGCCAACGCCCCGACGCTGGGCTGGCTCTTTGTGGCGAGGGTGATCGCCGGTTTTACGGCGGGCATCCTCGCCACGGCCAACGCCTACATTGTGGACGTGACCCCGCCGGAGAGACGCGCCGGGGCGTTCGGCCTGCTCGGGGCGGCTTTTGGCATCGGCTTCATCATCGGACCTGCGCTGGGCGGCTTCCTTGGCGGCATCAATCTGCGGCTGCCCTTCTGGGTCGCCGCCGGCTGTTCCGCCGCCAACTGGCTTTTTGGCTACTTCGTGCTGCCTGAATCCCTCCAGCCCGAAAACCAGCGCGTCTTTTCCTGGGAACGGGCCAACCCGGCGGGCGGCTTGAAGGCGTTGCAACGCTTCCCCGCGGTGCTGGGTCTGGCGGAGAGCTACTTCATCCTCAATTTCGCCCAGATGATGCTCTTTTCCACCTGGGCTCTCTACACCGCGTACCGGTATCACTGGAGCACAGCCGAGGTCGGCCTTTCCCTGATGTTCACCGGTACGGTCACCGGTTTGGTGCAGGTCCTGCTGGTGAAGCGGCTGGTGCCCCGGCTGGGCGAGACGCGCGCCGTGGTGTTCGGCATGTGCGTTTCCTGCGCCGCCCAGCTGGGCTATGGCCTGGCCCCGTCCGGCTGGATGATCTACGGCATCATCGTGCTTGGCTCCCTCGCCGGCGTCGCGGGGCCGTCCTTGCAGGCCTACATCACCAAGCATGTCCCGGCCAACGAGCAGGGCGCGGTGCAGGGAGTGCTCGGCGGACTTGCCAGCCTGGCGGGGATTCCAGCCCCGTTTCTGGCCACCTGGAGCTTTGGCTGGGCGATCAGCCCGGCCCGTTCCTGGCCGGTGCCGGGCCTCGCCTTCTTCGAGGCGGCCCTGCTCATGCTCATCGCCCTGCTCCTGGCCGTGCGCACGTTCCGCCGGGCCCATGCGCCGATTCTGCACCCTGCGGCCGTCGGGTAGGGCGGGTTGCCGGCCGGCCCTCGCGGGGTCCGATTTCCCGGGCCAGGAGTCGGGGAGCGAGGCGGCAACCGGCCGCCGGGGACAGACCGGGTTCGGCCGGTGACGCCCCCAGCCGGCAGAAAATCCACGGCTGGATCACAACCGGCCCGATCGCCGGGCGGGACGCGGCTTGCGCATTTCTTGGTCACATATCACCGCCGCCTGTGTTTGCGGCGTGTTTTCTGGCGCGACACTTGACCGCGCCTGTGGCGCGCCGTTATCGTCGGGGTCGCGCCGGCAGTGTTGTCATGACACCTCCGGGCGAAGTCCAACCCCGCTACTCCCATGAACTGGAAAATCGAAATCGTGGAGGAACACAGCGGCGAACTCGGCGAAGCCATTGAGCACGCCGACCATCCGTTCGCCATGGAAGAATATTCTTACGAGAAGGGCAAGGTGCTGGAGGTCTTTGTGCACAATGCCGACCACGGGCCCTGGCACATTTTCACGGACCTCGATTCCGGCCACCGCTTCAAGATCCCGCCGGCACGTTACCGCAAGCTCGTCTGACTCCGCCGGTCGAGTCCCGTGGCGGGGCTTCCGCGCCGGATGGCGCGTCCTCCGGGGGGGGGCGGCCAGGGTCGAAGCCGTCGCATCCGGAGCTTGGGTGCCTCTGCTCCCGGCTTGGCCGGCAGTGCGCCTGGGGGCAGGCTGGAAAGGCGGGGGCACGTCCGCATCGATCTCGCTTTCATCCCCCCAAACGAACAGGGCGGGCTCCACGCTGCCCGCCCTGTCGTTTGGGTTTTGCCCGAAGGCCAAACCCGAAAAGCCTCCCGTCAAAACCTCCAGCCGTAGCCGATGGAGAACAGCCACGGATTCAGCTTGGCCGTGGTGAGGCGGGTGCCGGCGACCTTCACGTCGCTTTGGATGCCAACCTTCTTGATGTCGAAATTGATGAACCGGCCGCCGCCCAGATCGTAGTCAAAGCCCGTCTGCAAGGCGAAGCCGAGGCTGTTGTGGTCGAGGGCCAGCGGGATGCCGGCGACGGACAGGCTGGTGCCCCAGATCAGGGTGTAGTTGATGCCGGCGCCGACGTAGGGCTGGAAGGCTTCCTTGGGAGCCATGAACCTGTACTGGGCCAGCAGAGTGGGGGGCAGGTGCTTGAACGTGCCGAGTTTGCCGGCGCCGACTAGGGTGACATCCTGCGTCTGCGGAATCGTCAGCACCAGCTCCGTGGAGAATTGCTGGGTGAAGTTGTAGCTCAGGTCGATTTCCGGGATCAGCTTGCTGTTCACGTGCACCGC
>CAISJA010000207.1 GCA_903885525.1 uncultured Opitutaceae bacterium | reverse complement strand
GTTGGCGATCCAGCCCGGCGTGCGGCCGATGGCGAACATCACGGTGAACATGTTCGTGGGGATGCCGAGCGCGCGGAAAATGATCCCGGAGTAGAAGTCGACGTTCGGGTAGAGTTTGCGGGAGATGAAGTAGTCGTCCTTGAGCGCGGCCTGCTCAAGATTCTTGGCGATGGCGAGGAGCGGGTCGGACTTGCCGAGCTTCTTCAGCACCACATCGCAGGCCTGGCCGATGACCTTGGCCCGGGGATCGAAATTCTTGTAAACCGCGTGGCCGAAGCCCATCAGGCGGTTGCCCTTCGTGCCGGACTTGGCGGCGGCGATGAAGCGCGTGCCGTCGTCATTTTCATCATGGATCGACTGGAGCATTTGCATGACGGCCGCGTTGGCACCGCCGTGCAGCGGGCCGGAGAGGGCGTTGATGCCGGCGGAGATGGAGGTGAAGAGGTTGGCGCCGCTGGAGCCGACCATGCGCACCGTGGAGGTGCTGCAGTTTTGCTCGTGGTCGGCGTGCATCAGGAGGATGAGGTTCAGCGCCTGCGTGACCTCGGGGATGGCGACATAGTCCTGGTACGGCTCCGAAAACATCATGTGCAGGAAGTTGTCGCAGAACGGCAGCTCCTTCGGATGGATGAAGGGCAGGCCGTTGGTGTGGCGGTAGATCATCGCCCCGATGGTGCGGATTTTCGAGACCGCCATAGCGGCGGCGAGGTCGAAGTTCTGCAGGTCTTTCTCGAAATTGTTGGTCGCGAGGTGGTGGTAGTGCGCGGCGAGGGAATTCACGATAGACGAGAGCATGGCCATCGGCGGGGCGTCCTTGGGGAAGCCCTTGAAGATTTCCTGCATCTGCGTCTCGATGTGGGCCTGCTGGCGCAGGAGCTGGCCGAAGGCGATGCGCTGGGCCTGGGTCGGGAGCTCGCCGTAGATCACCAGGTAGGCGGTCTCGACAAACTCGGAGTGGGCCGCCAGCTGGTCGATGGCGTAGCCGCGGTGGCGGAGAATGCCGTTGTCGCCATCGAGGAAAGTCACCTGGCTTTCGCAGGAGCCGGTGTTGCCGTAGCCTTGGTCATAGAGGATATAGCCCGTATCCTGCCGGAGCTTGCGCGCATCAATGGCCTTTTCGCCTTCGGTGCCGACCATGATCGGGTATACGAACTCCTTGTCGTCAATCTTGAGGAGAGCCTGCTTGGTTTCCATAAAGTGAGGGGGTGGCGGGGAACATGGGTGGGTTTATACCGGCATGCAAAGCAAAGCCACCGGCCCCGGAGGCGGCGGTCAATGAATAAGCCCCGCGCGGGGGCACGTTAGCAAACCTGAACCTCCCTGGCTGCGACCGCGGAGTCGGCCGGCGCAGCCCGGCTACTTGCCGAGGGTGGGAACCGCGAATTCAGACGTGGGAAATACCTCGTTCACCTTCACACTGGAGAAGGTGATGGTGGACTGGATGCCCGAACGATCCTTCGAAATCAGCTTTTGCGGAAAACGCACCCCGTTGGTGATGATTTCGCCCTCCTCGATGATGGTGCCGCCGGCGTCGGTCTCCGTCTTGAGCAACCGGCCGGTGGCGCGCTCAAAGAAGCGGTTGAAGACGATGCCGTCCCCGTGGGAGAAGGCGACCTTGGCGGAGGCTTTGCCCTCGACCTCCACGGTACCGAGGAAGGTGGCCTCGCCCCCGATCCTCTCAATGCCGCGGTAGAAGAACAGGTTTTCCCAGACATTGGCCCGCAGCTGCTTGATCTGGGGCGTGTCCAGCAGCGACATTTCCCATTTGCCCTCCCCCACGATCTCCGCGCGGCGGCGCCAGCCGTCGTAGTCATCCAAGCCCGTGGTCTCCGACAGCTTTTCGGAAATCAGGGTGATGCGCTGCCGGAAGGGCTTCTGGAAAATAATTTCAATCGAGACGTGCAGGGGCTCGTTCTGGATCCTGCCCTCGCTGTCCTTGAGCACCGCACCGGCCTTGTCGCGTTTTGGCTGGATGGTGTCCAGCACGCCGTTGAAGTGGACGGACTTCACGGCGTTGAGGCTGGTTTCGGAGCCGAGGGCCGCGCGCCCCTTGGCGATCCACTCTTCCGCCGGCGTGTCGGCCAGCAGAACGGTCAGGGGAAGTGCAAAGAAGGTCAGCAGGAGGGGAAATCGTGGATTCATAAGGATGACAGGAGACAGGGAAATTGAGGCGTGGTGCCGGCCGGCGCAATGGGAAAACTATTCCCACTCGATGGTGGCCGGCGGTTTGGAGCTGATATCGAGGACCACGCGGCTGACGCCCCGGACCTCGTTGGTGATGCGGCTGGAAATTTTTTGGAGGAGGTCGTAGGGCAGGCGGGACCAGTCGGCCGTCATGGCATCGATGCTTTCCACCACCCGGACCGCAATGACCCAGGCATAGTTGCGCTCATCCCCGACCACACCGACCGATTTGACCGGCAGAAACACGCAGAAGGACTGCCAGACTTTCCAATAGAGGCCGCTGGCCATCATCTCCTCCTGGAGGATGGCGTCGGCGGCCCGCAGGATGTCGAGCTTGTCTTGGGCCAGCGCGCCCATGACGCGGACGCCCAGGCCGGGGCCGGGGAAGGGCTGGCGCCAGACGACTTCGCGGGGCAAGCCGAGCTTGGCACCGACGCCTCGGACCTCGTCCTTGAAAAGCTCGCGCAGCGGCTCGAGCAGTTTGAGTTTCATGCGTCCGGGCAGACCGCCGACATTGTGGTGAGTCTTGATGAGGGCGGCCGGGTTGTTACCGATGGCCACCGACTCGATCACATCCGGGTAAAGCGTGCCTTGGGCGAGAAATTCGGCGTGGCCGATGGACTTGAGGGACTGCTCAAAGACCTTGATGAAGGTCCGTCCGATGATCTTGCGCTTCGCTTCCGGTTCGCTGACGCCCTTGAGCCGGCGAAGGAAGAGCGCGGAGGCGTCCACCACGCGAAGGTCGATGTGAAAATGCTTCTTGTAGAGGTTGACCACGTAGTCCCGCTCATTCTGGCGGAGCAGCCCGTTGTCGACAAAGACGCAAGTCAGCTGCCGGCCGATGGCGCGATGGATGAGGGCGGCGGCCACGGAGGAGTCGACGCCGCCGGAGAGGCCGAGGATGACGCGGCCCTGGCCCACCTTGGCGCGGATGTCGGCGATGGCGTGGTCGATGAAGCTGCGCACGGTCCAGTCGCGCTTCGCCCCGCAGATGCCGAAGAGGAAATTCTGAAAAACCCCGATGCCCCGCTCGGTGTGAAAGACCTCCGGATGAAACTGGATGCCGAAGAGATTGCGCCGCCGGTCCTCGATCGCGGCATACTCGGAGTTTTCCGTCACGCCGATGGCCCGAAAGCCCGGAGGCAGCTGGATGAGGCGGTCGCCGTGGGAATTCCAGACGCGCAGCTTCCGGGGCAGGCCGGCGAAAAGCCGGCCGGGCGATTTCACGCGCAGGTTGCCATGGCCGTATTCACGGTGGGTGCTTTTGGAGACGCGGCCGCCGAGAAGATGGCCCATTAACTGAATGCCGTAGCAGACGCCCAGCACCGGCACGCCCAGCTCAAAAATCCCGCGGTCCGGGATGGGGGCCTTCTTGGCGAAGACACTGCTCGGCCCGCCCGAGAGGATGATGCCCACCACGCCCTCCTCCCGCAGTGTCGCCGCCGGCGTGGAGTAGTGGTAGATCTTGGAGTAGACTTGGCACTCGCGAATGCGGCGCGCAATGACTTGCGTGTACTGGGAACCAAAATCGAGAACAGCGATGGTCTGTGCCATGCGGGAGTCAGAGCACATGCCCGGCCCGAATCAAGCGAGGAGATGGGCGCAGAGCGTCAAAACGCGGTGACGAAGGGAGCCCGGGGCTGCACCGGCGCTCAGAACTTCAGGCGGGCGTTTTGGTGCCCGCACCGCGGGCAGGCGGCCGTGGCGGTGCCGGCCGGCCGGGTGTAGAGGTGGTTGCAGCGGACGCAATGAAAGCTGATTTTGCGGCGCAGGCCATCGTACAGCGCGCGATCCCGGCGGTCGGCATACCCCCACAGCCCCGCAAACGCCCCCAAGACCAACAGGCCGTAGAGGATGACATCGAAGGTGAAGTCCGGGGGCGGGAGCATGGTGCAGTTTCCGGCATCGTGACCCTTTCGCCAAGGGCAAAGCACCCCACTTCCACTCGCCCGGCGGCGGCAACTTGCCGCGGGCCGAGGCCGCGCCAGCCACCCTGCTCCAGACTCGCCACCGGGCCGCTCCTTGACTCGCTCCCGCAAATCTCCTGAAACCGCCACCTGAGAACAGGCGGTCAGGGCGGTTGGCTAACCCGGTGGTTCGGATTGAAATGCCGGCACACTATTTTCTCGTCATGAGGATGCTCCCGCTTTACATATTAGGCCACTATGAGAATACCGTGCAACGGGGCTCTCTTGGGTGCCGGCAAGAGCGGCTCTCCGCAGGCCAGGTGCCGGCACGGATCCTGTCGGGCGAGAATATAAGTCATCCCTCTGCCCCCCCTCGCGTATGAAAACCAAACTGCTCGGAATCATCCCGCCCGTCGTCCTGCTCGCGCTCCTCGCCTGGGCGCTGCACCCGTCCATCGCGCCGCGACTGGCTCCAGACCGGGCGAAGGGCCCGGCCCTCAACCCACCCGCGCTGTCCGCCTCCTTTTCCGGCCGGCTGCGGCTGTCGGGCGGGACGTTCGATGGGCTGCTGATCCCCGATGCCGCGATCGTTTCGGACCAGGCGCACAAGATCGTCATGACGGTGGGCGAGGGCAACAAGGTCGTTCCGAAACAGGTGACGTTGGGGCCGATGTATGAGGGGTTGCGGGTGGTGCAGTCCGGCCTGACGGCGGCGGAC